>CABPXX010000026.1 GCA_902461475.1 uncultured Eubacteriales bacterium
CCATCCGCATAAACCCCACGTCGGTGGTGTCCGCCACGATCTCGGAGTTCAATCCGCCCATGATGCCCGCCAGGCCCACGGCCCGGTGCTCGTCGGCGATGACCAGGTGGTTGGCGGTGAGCTTGCGCACGTTGCCGTCCAGGGTGGTCAGTTCCTCGCCCTCCTCGGCCCGGCGGACGATGATGTGGCCGCCCTTCACATAGCGGTAGTCAAAGGCGTGCATGGGCTGGCCGTACTCCAGCATCACATAGTTGGTGATGTCCACGATGTTGTTGATGGGGCGCACACCCATGCTCCGCAGCCGCTCCCGCATCCACTTGGGGGAGGGGGCGATCTTCACGTTCCGCACCATCCGGGCGGTGTACCGGGGCACCAGATCCGCGGCAGGGGTCTCGATGTCCAGCAGGTCCGTCAGCACGCCGTCGGCGCCGCCCTGTACCTCCGGTTCGTGGAGAGTCAGGGGCTGCTGGTAGGTGGCGGCCACCTCCCGGGCCAGACCGATGACGCTGAGGCAGGCGGGGCGGGTGGGGGTGATCTCGAACTCCACCACATGGTCATCCGCGCCGATAATGGGCTTGATGTCATCGCCGTTCTGGATCCCTTCCTCGTGGAGGACGAAGATGCCGTCGGGGATGCAGTGGGGGAACTCCTTCTGGTCGGCGTGGAGATCCTCCAGGGTGCAGATGGCGCCTGTCTTGGTGTTGTAGGCCACCAGGTCCCCCTCGTGGAGGTTGGGGCAGATGGTGTCCGGCCCAGCGGTGGAGCCGCCCAGGTCCAGACAGGTGTGGAAGGTGTAGTCCGGCTGGCTGGCGCACTCCAGGATCTTGGCGCACACCACCGGCCCGAACACCTTGTCACCGGGCTGGATGTCGGCGGGGATGGAGGGCTTGTCCTTGTCCAGGGGGTGGTAGTCGTTCAGGATGGCGGCGGGGACGATAGCGGCGTAGGGGAAGTCCCGCTCATCCAGACCCAGCTCATAGAGGCCGCACATCATGCCGTTGGACTCCACGCCCCGCAGCTTGCCCTTCTCGATCTTCTTGCCGCCGGGGAGGGTGGAGTGGTCCAGGGCCACGGGTACCATATCGCCGGGGTGGATGTTCCAGGCGCCGGTGACAATCTGGATGGGCGCGCTCTGGCCCACATCCAGCTGGCAGATCCACATGTGGTCGGAATCCGGGTGGCGCTCCATGGTGAGGATGGTGCCCACCACGATATTGGAGATCTCGGCTCCCCGGTCCTCGGTGGTCTCCACCTTGGAGCCGGAGAGGGTCATGGCCTCGGCAAAGTCTTTATCGTTGGCGTCGACGTGCACAAACTCGTCCAGCCACTTTCTGCTCAGTAACATATCTTCTATAACTCCTTTATATCGGAATGCGGGAGTGCCCCGCAAAAGCCTCGCAGAGTTTCACGCCGCCGGCGTGAAAAAATATCCAGTCATTTTCGGAAGGACACGTGCCTGCCGAAAATTCCCTGACTCAGCCGCCTTGGGCGGCGTTCACCAGTGACCGATGTCACTGGTGAGGGGGAATCTAAAGGGGGGACGGGATCCCCTCTTTAAGAACTAGAACTGTTCCAGGAATCGCACGTCGTTCTCAAAGATCAGCCGCAGGTCGGCGATCTTGAACCGCCGCATGGCGGTGCGCTCCAGGCCGATGCCGAAGGCCCAGCCGGAGTATACCTCCGGGTCGATGCCGGACATCTTCAGCACCTTGGGGTGGATCATGCCGGCGCCCAGCAGCTCGATCCAGCCCTCGCCCTTACAGGTGGGGCAGCCCACGCCGCCGCACTTGTGGCACTGCACGTCCATCTCGCAGGAGGGCTCGGTGAAGGGGAAGTGGTGGGGGCGGAACCGGGTCTTGGTGCCCTTGCCGTAGAGCTTCTCCACCACGGTGTTCAGGGTGCCCTTCAGGTCGGCCATGGTGACGTTCTTGTCGATAACCATGCCCTCCACCTGGTGGAACATGGGGGAGTGGGTGGCGTCCACCTCGTCCTTGCGGTACACACGGCCGGGGGCGATGATGCGGATGGGCAGCTCCATGGTGTCCATGGCCCGCACCTGCATGGGGGAGGTCTGGGAACGGAGCATCACTCGGCTGTCCTCGTCAAAGTAGAAGGTGTCGGACCAGTCCCGGGAGGGGTGGTTCTCCTCGGCGTTGAGGCGGTCGAAGTTCAGCTCGGCCAGCTCCACCTCGGGTCCGTCCAGTACGGTGAAGCCCATGCCGATGAAGATCTCCTTGATCTCATCCAGGGCGATATACATGGGGTGACGGTGACCAACCTTCACGGGCTTGCCGGGGATGGTCACGTCCAGGGCCTCGTCCTTGAGACGCTGCTCCAGGGCCTGGGCCTCCAGCTTCTTGCCCTGGGTCTCCAGAGCGGCCTCCAGGTCTGCGCGCACCTGGTTGGCCAGCTGGCCCATGACGGGGCGCTCCTCGGCGGAGAGCTTGCCCATCTGCTTGAGCACGCCGGTGAGCTCGCCCTTCTTGCCCAGGTACTGCACCCGCAGGGCGTCCAGGGCTGCCAGGCTGTCGGCGGCCTCGAAGGCGGCAAGGGCCTGCACACGAATGTCGTTTAATTGCTGCTTCATCTATTCTCTTCCTTTCGGGTAAAATATAAAATGAAAAAAGCCTTTCCTCCCTACAAACAGGGACGAAAGGCCAGCCTTCCGCGGTACCACCCGCATTTGTGCGCCATGCGCACACACTCTTTGCCCCATAACGGAGGGCACACCGTCCTGCTCTCACAGGCCGCTCCCGGGCGAACCAAGCGACACACACCAAGGCGGCTTTCAGCCGGTGACCGCCTCTCTCTGAGATATGCCAACACGCTATTTTCCCGTTCTTCGCATTTGCACTAAAAACTTTTATATCACAATATAGGTTGAAAAGCAAGAGGGAAAACTTTATAATGGGGCGTGCACGATCTGACATACCCCCATCTCGGCTTCATATATATGGGACAGGGGCGGTGGTTTCCGCCCCTCAAGTACGGGAAAGGGGGGAGCGCATTGCGCAGAGAATTGGCCTGCGGAGCGCTGATGATGACGGTGCTGCTCACAGGCTGCTCCAAGCAGGACCAGCAGGCGCAGCAGCAGGGCGTGCTGCTGCGGGGCCAGTACCAGGCCATGAGCGGCTGGTCGGGCACCTTCCGGGTCAGCGCCCATTTAGGCCAGCAGCTCTACGAGTTCACCTTGGAGGGGACGGCCCAGCAGGAGGGAGAGACGGTGCTCACTGTGGTGGAGCCGGAGTGGATGGCAGGAGTCACCGCCCGAATGACCGATGAGGAGGCTGTCTTGGAGTATGACGGAGCGGGGATGACCTTGGGCACCCTCAACGGGGACGGCCTGAGCCCCATTGCCGCCATACCGGAGATGCTGGACCAGGTGGCCCAGGGCTACATAGCCCAGTGCAGCTGGGCGCAGGAGGGGGAGGACACCTTCCTGGAACTGACCTGCCGGGACCCGGAGCAGGAGCAGGGAGCGGGCACGGAGTATACCATGTGGTTTGCCCCGGACACCTTTGCCCTTCGCATGGCGGAGGTACAGGTGGAAGGAGTCACCGTGCTCACCGTGACAAGTGATGATTTTACCATGGAGATGAACGAGGATGAATCAACAGACCATGCGGACCTGGACGGAGATCCGTCTGGACAATCTGGAGCATAATTACCATGTATTGCGGTCTTGCGCCCCCCAGAGCAAGTTTCTGGGCGTGGTGAAGGCCAACGCCTACGGACACGGGGCGGAGGAAGTGGCCCACAAATTGCAGCAGCTGGGAGCGGACTATCTGGCCGTGGCCTGCCTCAACGAGGCCACCGAGCTGCGAGGGGCGGGCATCACCATGCCCATTCTCATCCTGGGGGCCACCCCGGCAGAGTTTGCCCCCCAGGTGGTGGAACACGACCTGACCCAGGCGGTGTTTACCCTGGAGCTGGCCCAGGCCCTGTCCAAGGCCGCTGTGGCCCAGGGCAAGCGGGCCAAAATCCACGTCAAGCTGGACACCGGCATGAGCCGTCTGGGTATTCTGGCCCATGACCCGGCCCAGGCTGCCCAGGACGTGGACGCCCTGTGCGCCCTGGAGGGGCTGGAGGCGGAGGGGATTTTCACCCACTTTGCCAACGCCGACGGGGACGAGGGGTACACCATGGAGCAGTTCACCCGCTTTCTGGACACCCTGGATGTGCTGAAAAACACCTATGGACGCACCTTCCAGCTGCGCCACTGCGCGGCCAGTGCCGCCGTGCTCAACTTCCCCTGCACCCACCTGGATATGGTGCGCCCGGGCATTGCCCTGTACGGCTACCTGCCCGACCCCTCCTGCCAGGGGCTGGACGCCGGAGAGCTGTGGCCGGTGATGACCCTGAAGACCCGGGTGGCGGCGGTGCGGGAGCTGCCGGGGGACACCCCGGTGAGCTACGGCTGCACCCAGCACATGCCCGCCTCCGGCGGTCGGGTGGCGGTGCTGCCGGTGGGCTATGCCGACGGCCTGCACCGGGTGTTGTCCGGCCAGGGCACCGTGCTGGTGGGCGGCCAGGAGCGGCCCATTGTGGGCCGGGTGTGCATGGACATGTGCATGGTGGCCCTCCAGGAGGAGGACCAGGTGCAGCCGGGGGACGAGGTGGAGCTGTTTGGCGCCCACCACTCCCTGGAGGATATGGCCCAGCTGGCGGGGACCATCCCCTATGAGCTGCTGTGCGCCGTCTCCCCCCGGGTGCCCAGATTGTACCGGGGCGCATAAGATAACACGGGGGGTCGCCCCCGAGGGAGCGGCGAGAGATGGAGCGGCACCCGGTGGCGAAGGAATCCTGTTTCACCGGTATAAGATCCGCCCCACCGTGGGAGAATGATAGTACCCGGCAGGCATGGCAAGGACCGGGCACTATAAATCCGGCGGAGTGTGAAATCCTGTGGACAACAGTGTCAAACGCGGCGATATTTATTACGCCGACCTCAGTCCGGTGGTGGGCAGCGAACAAGGGGGCGTTCGCCCTGTCCTGATCGTGCAAAACGACACCGGAAACAAACACAGCCCCACTGTCATTGCAGCGGCCATCACCTCTCAGACGGGGAAGGCCCGACTGCCCACCCATATCACCCTGGCAGCCCACAGCTATGGTCTGCCCAAGGACTCCATCGTGCTGTTGGAGCAGATTCGTACCCTGGACAAACGGCGGCTACGGGAACATATGGGCCGGGTGGACGAACAAGTGATGAAAAAGGTGGATGGCGCCATTGCCGTGAGCTTCGGCCTGTCCAACCAACAACTGGTTTGATGAGGCGGCCTGCCTGGAGGAACCAGGCAGGCCGCCTCTGTATGTCGCTGTTTTGGGGTTTACAAAAGGTTCACAACTGGTTCCCAAATTGTCTATCATTCGACATAGGGGTTCTGGTATCATAGGCCATGTCAGGAAGAGATGTCCAGGCAGAGCTGAGACCTCCCTTGACAGCGACGAACGAACAACCGGGGCTGCTCTGGCAGCAGTCGGAGCCCCCCGGACAAACAACTCCAGAGACACCCTCTCTGTTTTTGCCGCCCAGGAATGGGCGGCTATATTTTTGCCCTTTTGCAGGAAAAATATGTATCTTATGCGAAGTGCACAAAACGGGCGTGTAAATTTACTAAAAAAACACACTGGTCACGGGGATTCCTTTGTAGTATTCTTATAGAACTGGAAATATTTACAGCACTGTGAAGAGGGGGAATAAAGGGGAATCTGTCATCTTTCAACGAACGGGATACAAAAGAGTGGAAAGGAGAACTGTGAACCATGGGTGTTCAAAAAATTCTGAAACGAGGGGCGGCGGTGGCGCTGTGCGGCGCGCTGCTGGCCCAGCCTTGCCTGGTGGCGGTATCCCAGGCTAAGGACAGCACGGTGTTGTACACCGTCAACTGTGGCACGCCGGACCCCTCGGTGGTACCCAACGGGTACAGCCTGGGCGCCTGCCAGAGCCGTGTGGACCAGGCCTGGGGGGGACAGAGAGACCGGGTACAGCTGGGGCTATTTCTCCGGGGACCCCTATTCGGTGCTGGTGGGGACTGGCTCGGATGCCACCGACCTTACCAAGACCTCCTGGTACCTGTCCGACCAGGGCGAGTTTGTGGAGGAGACCGCCGGCATTGAGTACCACTTCCAGTTGCCGGAGGACTGCACCAAGGTGGAGGTCACCGTGGGCGTGAAGATTCCCCAGTGGTGGGACGACCGCACCGTGGCCATTGAGTTGGAGGGAGCAGACGCAGGGCAGATGAGCTGCGCCGACAATGTGCTCTCCGAGGAGACCTTTGTCACTTCGGTCACCGACGGCGAGCTGAACTTCCGAGCCAAGACGGTGGACCCGGACAACCGCAAGGCAGACCCCGTGCTCAGCTACCTCGTGGTAGAGGCGGTGAAGGACAACGGGGAACTGGACATTGCCCAGGCCACTGCCACCACCTACGCCCAGGGCAATGAGCCTGCCAAGGCGCTGGACGGAGACCCCGCCACCCACTGGCACACCTCCTGGTCCGGGGACTACCCCACCGTGGAGGACGGGCTGTGGCTGACCCTGGATTTGGGCAAGCGGGTGGACGATGTGTCCCAGCTGACCTACCTGCCCCGGCAGGACAAGGACACCAACGGCACCTATACCAAGTATGAGATTTTAGTCAGCTCGGACAATCAGAGCTATACCAAGGTGGCAGAGGGCTCCTGGGCTGGGGACAAGGCGGAGAAGACTGCCACCTTCCCTGCGGTGTCCGCCCGGTATGTCCGGCTTCAGGCAGTGGCCACTAAGGGAAACAGCGCTGGAGAGGACAACAAGTTTGCCAGCGCCGCCGAGGTGGGGCTGTTCTACGGCCAGCAGTGGGACCGGACTCAGGCCCAGGCACAGCTGCGTGAGGCGCTCCAGAAGGCGGAGGACTACTTGCAGTCCGACCATGGCAAGACTGAGACCGAGCTCAGGGGCCTGAACACCATGGTGGAGCAGGCCCGGCCCCTGGCCGACAGCGAGTATCTGGCGGTGAAAGAGGAGATTGGCACCCTGGCTGAGGATATTCGCAGCGAGGTGGACCGTCTGTCCAATGACCGCCCCTATCAGACCTATGACACCATCTTTGGCACCGACTGCGACGGCGAGCAGTACCTGGACAACAACGGCAACGTCATCCAGGCCCACGGCGGCCAGATTCAGAAGTGGGGAGACACCTACTACTGGTACGGCGAGGACAAGAGCACCAACTACAACCCTGCAGGCGTGCATCTGTACACCTCCAAGGACCTGTACAACTGGACCGACGAGGGCGTGGTGCTCAAGACCATGGAGAGCATGGACCAGTTCACCACCGACCCCTACTTCTCCGCCCTGTATGGGGACCTGTCTGAGGAGGAGCAGCAGGAGATCTTCCATCACCTGGACACCAACACCGCCGTGGTGGAGCGGCCCAAGGTGATCTACAACGAGAGCACCGACCAGTACGTGCTGTGGTTCCACGCCGACGGCCCCAGCCGGGACGGCCAGGGTGGCGCCCACTCCTATGTGAAGGCGGAGGCCGCCGTGGCTGTGTCCGATACCCCGGAGGGCCCCTTCACCCTGCTGGGCAGCTACCGCCTCCATACCCGAGAGGGGTATTCCGGCAACCAGGGCATGGCCCGGGATATGAACCTGTTTGTGGATGAAGGGGTGGACGCCAACGGCGATGGCGTGGACGACGCCTACATCATCTACTCCAGCGAGGAAAACCAGACCATGTATATCTCCCGCCTCAACGC
This sequence comes from uncultured Eubacteriales bacterium, assembly GCA_902461475.1. Classification (GTDB taxonomy): domain Bacteria; phylum Bacillota; class Clostridia; order Oscillospirales; family Oscillospiraceae; genus Enterenecus. The sequence goes on from CABPXX010000026.1 coordinate 7,744, forward strand.
CGACTACACCGACCTGGACAAGCCCCGGGGGGAAGCGGTAGAGGGCGTGGACTTCACCGCCAACTTTGTGGGGATGAGCCGAGAGGCCCCCACCATGTTCAAGTATAACGACACCTACTACCTCATGACCTCCGGGTGCACCGGATGGAACCCCAACCGCGCCCAGTACGCCACCGCAGACTATCCCATGGGCCCCTGGACCGTGCAGGGTGACCCCTGTGTGGATGCTGGCTCTGAGACCACGTATAAGAGTCAGAGCACCTGCATCGTCCCCGTGGACCCGGAAAACGGCAAGTTTATGTACATGGGCGACCGCTGGTATCCCCCCTATAACCTGCCGGTAGGAGACTCCCGCTATGTATGGCTGCCGGTGGACTTCGGATACGGCGGCACCATGACCATCTCCGATGAGTCCAACTGGAAGCTGGAGGAGGAGCTGGGACGTCAGCCCGCCTTCTATGTGGACGGGGAGCTGAACGTGGTCACCGACGACTTCGACTCCTATGCCCAGGCCCTGCTGGACGCCATCCTGGCCCAGCGGTTTAAGGCAGACAAGTCCATTCTGGAAGACCTCATCGGCCAGGTGGAGGGGATGGACCTCTCCGGCTACTCCGCCCAGAGCGTGGCGGCGGTCATGGTGGGGCGTGGCCACCTTCCGCACCGCTCTGGCCAACGCCCAGGCCGTGCTGGCAGACGAGAGCCTCGGCGAGGAGGACCAGGACGTGGTGGACCAGGCCGTGGCCCAGTTGGAGGCCGCTGTGGAAGGTCTGAGTGCAGAAGGAGAGGCCCAGCCCTCCCAGACGCCCGCTCCCCAGGCCACCCAGAAGCCGGACAACCAGGTGCCCCAGACCGGGGACAGCGCCCAGCTGGCCCTGTGTGTGAGCACCTTCCTGGGCGTGCTGCTGGCGGCCGCTTGGCTGGGTGGTGCCGCCCTGCGCAAGACCCAAAAGTAAAAAACACCAGAATCTTGTTGGGGTCAGGCAATTTGCCTGGCCCCAACGGCTGTTTTGGCGGAAAACACTTGCCAAGTTGGGCCTGGCGGGGTAGACTAGGGAGAGATGCCGAATGTCCGGGGACGCCCGGGCCAACCTAGAGAATGGAGAAATCATATGGATTACTTTCACCTGTCAGTGGGACAGGATGTCCTCCACCCCATGAGCAGCCTGGCGCTGGCTCACCTGGGGGATGGAGTGTATGAGCTCATGGTGCGCACCTGGCTGTGCCTGAAGGGCAAGGCCACCAACAAGGGGCTGCACAAGGCGGCGGTGACCTATGTCTCCGCCCCCGCCCAGGCCAAGCGGGTCAAGCTGATTTTGCCCATCCTCACCGAGGAGGAGCAGGACGTGTACCGCCGAGCCCGCAACAGCCACACTGCCGCCATCCCCAAGGGGGCCAGCGTGGGAGAGTACCACGCCGCCACCGGGCTGGAGGCCCTGTTCGGTTGGCTGTACTTGCAGGGCCGTCTGGACCGGCTCAATGAGCTGTTTGAACTGATGATGACGGAGGAATGAGCCATGCCCTTGGATGCAATTGTCATGACCGCCTTAGCCGGAGAGCTGCGGGAACGCATCACCGGCGGCAAGGTGGACAAGATCTATCAGCCCACCCGGGATGAGGTGGTGCTGCACATGCGCACCGGGCAGGGAAATGTGAAGCTGCTGCTGTCGGCAAATCCCGCCCACCCCAGAGCCCAGCTCACCACCGTGACCCGGGAGAACCCGGAGACGCCCCCCATGTTCTGTATGCTGCTGCGCAAGTATTTCCTGGGCGGCCGCATTCTGGAGATCAAACAGCCCCCCATGGAGCGGCTGCTGGAGTTCCGCTTTGAGACCCTCAGTGAGCTGGGGGACCGGGTGGAGCGGGCCCTGGTGCTGGAGTGCATCGGCCGCAAGTCCAACCTCATTATGCTGGACGGGGCAGGGCGCATCACCGACAGCATGCGCCGGGTGGACGGGGATATCTCCGCCCAGCGCCCGGTGATGCCCGGCCTCTTCTACCAGTACCCCGTGCCCACGGGCAAGCTGGACTTCACCGCCATGGGGGAGGAGGAGCTGGAGCAGCTGGTGTCGAGCCAGGCGCCCCAGGGAGAGGGGCAGGACAAGTGGCTGGCGGGGACCCTCCATGGGACTCTCCCGGGCG
>CABPXX010000027.1 GCA_902461475.1 uncultured Eubacteriales bacterium
AGCCGCCTATATGAACGAGCAGGCAGTAGGCGCCGCCATCGCCAAGTGTGGAGTTCCACGAGAGGAGCTGTTTCTCACCACCAAGCTGTGGGTTCAGGACGCCAGCTACGAGGGGGCCAAACAGGCTATTCAGGCCTCACTGGATCACCTGGGCCTGGACTATCTGGATCTATATCTGATCCATCAGCCAGTGGGTGACTACATAGGTGCCTGGCGAGCCATGGAGGAAGCCTACCGGGCGGGCCAGCTCCGTGCCATTGGTGTAAGCAATTTTCATGCCGCCCGACTTCTGGATTTCTGCGAGTCTGTAGAGGTGAAGCCAGCTGTGAATCAGATTGAGATTCACCCCTTCTTCCACCAGAAGGAGACCATGAGCATTATGTCAGACTACAACGTGATCCCCGAAGCCTGGGGGCCCGTTGCTGAGGGTCAGTTCAGCATATTTACAAACCCTGTCCTCACGGAGATTGGCCGTGCCCACGGAAAAACTGCCGCCCAAGTGGCTCTGCGGTGGAACGTCCAACGGGGCGTGGTGGTTATCCCCAAGTCCGTCCACCGGGCACGTATGGAACAGAATTTTGACATTTGGGACTTTTCTCTCACCAAGGAAGAAATGGCTAAAATCGAACTTCTGGATATGGGACACAGCAGCATTGTCGACCACAACAATTCTGAATTTATCAAGATGCTTCACAATCTGAAGATTCATCCCTAAGTTCAAGGTGGAAATCAATTTCGCCTGCACCGACGCTTTCTCATTTCATACTCAGGAGGAAATTCTATGGAAGAAACGGTTCGTTCCATTCACCCCTACGAGCCCTACATCCCAGAGGGTGCCACCAAACTCATCATTGGAACCATGCCGCCCTTTCGGTTTTGCACCTCCGGCGGAAGAACCCTACTCGACAACGATGTGGATTTCTACTACGGCTCCAGAGACAATTCTTTTTGGAAGTTGCTTTCTGAGGCGACTGGCACCACACTGGAGTTCGTGAACACCACAGAAGCAGTGAACCAACGAAAGCAGCTGTTGCAGGAATTACACATTGGAATTACCGATATTGTGGACAGCTGCATTCATCGAAACGGCAAATCCGATGACGCCTCGTTAATCTCTCTTGAGCCCAAGCCTCTGGATAAGTTGCTGCTGGAGCACCCCAATATTGAGGAATTGATCTATACCAGCAGAGCCGAAGTCAAAAAGCTCATCAACCGTTTCTTTGCAGACAAGGGTCCCCATCCCAGGAGAAACGACAACACATGGGAGGAAAGCGTCTGGATCAACGGCAGACCATACGGAGTGACCAGACTTTACTCCCCCTCCCCCATCGCCCTGTGGAGCGTCAGCGCCGATGCACGTCTGGAGCAATATCGACGTGTCTTTATAGCTGGCAACATTTGAACCTTACTCAATGATATTTTCTCCAGAAAAACGCCAGAGAGATCACACCCGGTATGCCGATGTACAGCATCAGGGCAATCACAGAAATCGTTCCAATGCGTTCCATATCCGAAACCGAAATGGCCGCGGCAAGGTATAACAGCGTCAAGGGCAGCGAGATGACGCCAATGATTCTGTGGGCCAGGTTCCAGGTATCTTCATCCTGCACTGTCCACGGTAGCCGCAGGCCGGTATGCCGCTGATATGGCAGCCGTGGAGAAATCGCCCCGAAGAAAAGGAACAGGCCAGCGAAAACGCCCATAAGCAACCACTGTTCCTGCTGCGCCGTCAGTGTAATCACCCGGGCTTGCAGCAGGCTACAAACTGCCAGCAGTACAATCAAAAACACTGCATTGAATATCGTCACAACTTTCAGCGCTTTCATCTGGGATATGGAAACCGTACTCTCAGAAAACAGGGACAGATTCCGATACAGGATCAGCAGCGACAATACAATGCAAGCCCCCACCAAGAGCAGCGACGCCAAGGGATTGTCCACTAGGATCACAACCATCAGGGCCACAAAGGAGAGAAAGACGATTTGCCCCCGCTTCTGGCTGGCCAATGTATTTCTCTGAAGCTGTTGATTCCTCTCCGCCAGCTCCTCGTTGACCCTCGCCAACTCATCCGTCAGGTCCACGTTTTCTTCCTCCGGCGTCAGGTCTAGCAGTACGCCGACCGGCACGTCCAACGCTCGAGATATTCTGATTAGAACCTCTGCATCTGGCACAGACGCATTGTTCTCCCACTTGGACAACGTCTGGCGGACCACGTGCAGTTCAGCAGACAGTTCTTCCTGGGTATACCCCCTCTCCCGGCGGTATTTCTTGATGTTATCACCTAGCATGACTGTATCACCATCCTTGCCCGCATTGTACGAAAGAACACCAAACTTGTAAAGCAACAAGTTTTAACATGGGGCCATCAAGCTCCAAACCATCACTTTTTCTAGCAACAGCAGAGGGTCTGCGGCCTTTTCACCGCAGACCCTCTGCTGTTTTCATTCAGCTCCATGATAAAATTTCTCACGGCTGAAATTCCTCAAAAATAGGCAGGCACCCCTCCTGCTCCACTCGCTGCATGGTGGCTTAAGCCCCGCCACAGGCGTCTGGCCAAAAACAAAGAGAGTCTGCGGCGGTCCTTCCACTTATAGGCCACAAAATCTGGGCAGGTCACCAGGTTGGTGAGCACGTTGGTCATCACCACCGCAGCCACCAGGGGCATCCCGCTGCGCTCTTTGATGAAGTTCTGACTCAGCTGTCCCCGGCAGATTTCGGGACGGTGCCGCTTAAGCCACATTAACACCTTGGGGTGAAAAGATTCAATGCAATAGTTGACCTTGTAGCGGTCCAGTAACTGACAGGCCGCCTTAGCCAGCCGAGCCGCATTTTTCTCCGCTTTCAGCTCCACAATCAGCGGGGCACGCCCCTCAAAGAGAGGCAGCACCTCCTCCAAAAATGGGATCTTCTCCTGAGTGCCCTCCAGGCGGTACTGAGACAGCTGCTCCGCCGTCAGAGAAGCCACATCCACGTCCACACCAGCGGTACGCAGCAGGGAGTCGTCGTGGATGACCACCAGACTCCCGTCCCGGGTCAAGTGCACGTCCAATTCGGCCCCGTACCCCCGCTCCGCCGCCCGGCGAAACGCGGTCAGGGAATTTTCCGGGATACCCCGTGTTTCATCGTGCAGTCCCCGGTGGGCATATCGGTATCGGCGCAGCACTTCCCACGCCGGGTGTCCATGGCGGCACCGCACCGACACGACCCAGAAGAGCAGCAGCGCCGCAACAACTCCTATCACAATCCATATTCCCATGGTTTCCATCCAACCTCTCATGTATCTGACAAGGTTCCGTGAGGTTTTGCACTTGCCCCCCGGACCACCTCTCCATTATACCGAAGCTTTTGAAAAAATCCACTCTCTTCACCGGGCGGAAACAGATTTTTACGTTTTCTTTATTCTTCCCTATTGACAACAATCCTTGTCAATGCTATCTTATATTTGACAAATATAGTTGTCATAACGCAAACGATACTTGTCAAGGAGGGGTGCTCATGCCGCTACAGAATCGACTCAAGGAGTTTCGGGCAGCCCAGGGCATCAACCAGCAGGAGCTAGGGACATTGGTGGGAGCCTCCCGGCAGACCATCAGCCTCATTGAGCGAGGGGACTACAACCCATCCATCACCCTGGCCCTTCGCATTGCCCAGGTGTTCCACCGCCCGGTGGAGGACGTCTTTTATCTCACAGAGGAGGAGTTATCATGAGAGAAGCTAAGAAAAAATCTCCCGCTCGTATCTATGTTACCTTCGCCGTGGTCATCATCATCTGCGGCCTCATTGGCGGCATCGTGGGTGTTGCCGCCGTGTCCAATGAGTTCTCTGTCCGCAACCTGGGTGACCAGCTCAACCAGTTGCTGGCTTCCCTGGGCCCCTGGTGCTATCTCCCCGGATTTTTGATGTTGGTGGGGGCCACTTGCTTCTGCTTCCGAGGCAAGCGGATGATTCCCCAAGCTCTGGAAGATGACGAACTGTTCCCCCAGGCCAACCTGACTTTTTGCCGGGCCATGTTTCTGGCCAATCTAGCCAATGTGCTCATGTTCTTGGCCATGGCCCTGAGCTATGCATCCTCTTGGGGTTTCAACCTCTCCTGGCTCCTACTCATCGGGCACATCATCTGGATGGCCGCAATTCAAGCTCGCATCATCTCCGCTACTAAGAAACTCTTTCCCGAAAAGCGTGGTGATATTTTTGATTTTAAGTTTCAAAAGGACTGGTACGAGAGCTGCGATGAAGCTGAGCGGCAGCAGATCGCCCAATGCAGCTACCAGTCCTTCAAAGTGATGGGCATGATTTTCCCGGGTATCATGGCAATACTGGCCGTTCTTTCCGTCATTGACCTGGTCGCCCCTTCGTATAGTCTGTTGGTGGGAGGAATCTGGTTGGTGCAGCAGTTTGTGTACAACTACACATCCCTACAAATGGATAAAAAGAGAAGTTGAGGTAAGCAATAATGAAATTGGAACTACGCAACATCGAAAAGAGCTTTGGAGCCAAGCAGGTGCTCCAGGGCATCTCCCTCACCGCTGAGGGAGGCCAGGCCTTCGGCCTGCTGGGCCGAAACGGCGCCGGTAAGACCACCACCATCCGCATTCTCATGGACGTCTTCCCTCAAAACAGCGGAGAAGTTCTCCTGGATGGGAAGCCCATCGACTACCGCAAGGTGTCTTTGGGCTACCTCCCCGAGGAGCGAGGGCTGTACCCCAAAAAGCCCATCGGGCAACAGCTGGTATACTTCGCCCAGCTCAAGGGGATGAAGCGTGCCAAGGCGTTGGCCTCGGTGCGCCACTGGCTGGAACGGCTGGGTATGGAGGAGTACGAAACCAAGCGGCTGGACACCCTGTCCAAAGGCAACCAGCAGAAAATCCAACTCATCACCGCCCTGGCCCATGACCCCGATATCATCGTACTGGATGAGCCCTTCTCCGGCCTGGACCCGGTAAATGCCGCTCTGCTCAAAGATGTGGTGAAGGAGCAGATTCAAAAGGGGAAAATCGTCCTCTTCTCCTCCCACCAGATGAACTATATCGAGGAGTTCTGCCAGGAGATCGCCATCCTCAATCAGGGCAAAATCGCCATCTCCGGCAATCTGGAGCAGATCAAGCGCAGCTATCCCCGGGACCGTCTCACCGTGTTCAGCCCCCAATACCGGGAGATTCTCTCCCAACTGGGCAACCGCTGCCAGCTGGTGCAGCCCGGCGAGGTGCTTCTCCGCCTGGACAGCCCCAGACAGAAACAGGAGATGATGGGGCAACTGGTGGCCCGCTACGACATTGACCGGGTGCAGGTCTACGAGCCGTCCCTCAACGACATCTTCGTGGAATACGCCGGGGACCACGTGTGAAGGGAGAAGAGATCATGAGACAATTTCGTACTATTCTCAGCTTTGAGCTGAAAAACTACTTTAAAAACAAGGTGTTTGTGGGCTCCACCCTGTTCATTGTGGCTGTTCTGGTCGTGGTGATGTTCCTGCCCAACCTGATTGGTTTCTTCGGCTCCATGGGCGGAGATTCCTCCGACGAACCCACCGAGCAGTCGGTGATTTTGGTCTCCGCCCCCTCTCAGGAGATGGGAGAGACCATTGCCCAAGCCCTGGCCTCTGCTTTCCCTGACCAGACGGTAACTTGGACGCAAGACGACCTCGCTAAAATCAAGGAGCAGGTCTCCAACCAGGAAGCTGACTGCGCCCTGGTCTTTGACTCCCTGACTTCCTACACCTATTATGTGTACAATCGTTCCCTCTACGACCAGACCACCCAGGTGGCCAATCAGGTCCTGGTGAGCCTGGCCCAGGTGGAGGCCATGACCCAACAGGGGCTGAGCCCGGACCAGGCTGGAGAGATTCTCTCCCTCCAGATTGACGCCAAAGAGGAGCTTCTGGGGGTGGACCAGGCCCAAAATTACTGGTACACCTACATTATGACGTTGGCCCTGTACATGGTCATCATGCTCTACGGCCAGATGGTGGCCTCCCACGTGGCCACTGAGAAGAGCTCCCGAGCCATGGAGCTGCTCATCACCAGCGCTACCCCGGTGAACATGATGTTCGGCAAAGTGCTGGCCTCCTGCATCGCCGGGTTTGTCCAGCTGGCGGTCATCTTCGGCTCTGCCCTTCTCTTCTACCAACTCAACCTGGACGCTTGGGGCGGCAATTCCGTGATGACCTCCCTGTTTGACATGCCCCTGTCCCTGCTGGTATATCTGCTGGTGTTCTTCGTTCTGGGCTTCCTTCTCTATGCCTTCCTCTACGGCGCCATCGGCTCCACCGCTACCAAGCTGGAGGATATCAACACCTCCATCATGCCTCTGTCCATGCTCTTTGTCATTGCCTTCTGCGTGGTCATGTTCAGCATGGGCAGCGGTGCGGTGGACAACATCGCCATGATGGTGTGCTCGTTCGTCCCCTTCACCTCCCCCATCGCCATGTTCGCCCGCATCGCCATGAGCACGGTCCCCGTCTATCAGATCGTCCTGTCCATCGGCATTCTGGCGGTGTCTGTGGTGGGCATCGGGGTGCTGTCCGCCAAGATCTATCGAGTGGGCGTGCTCCTCTACGGCACTCCGCCCAAAATTGGCGCCATCCTCAAAGCAGTTTGGCAGGCCTAACTTTTCACAGCCTCCCCGGATGATTCTTGCCAAATTCTCCTGGCTCCGCTATACTGTTCTTACATGACTTTCACCCTATTTCGAGACAAGGAGCAATGAGGTATGGAAAAAGCAAAAGTTTACTACACCGATTTCCGCACCAAGCTGGGCGAGGGCCTTCCCACCAAGCTCAAGCGGCTCATCCGCGCCGCAGGCATTGGCGATATCGACATGGATAACAAGTTTGTGGCCATCAAGATGCACTTCGGCGAGCTGGGCAATCTGGGCTTCCTCCGCCCCAACTACGCCAAGGCAGTGGCTGACGTGGTGAAGGAGTTGGGCGGCAAGCCCTTCCTCACCGACTGCAACACCCTCTATGTGGGCAGCCGGAAAAACGCCCTGGAGCACCTGTACTGCGCCTGGGAAAATGGCTTCACCCCCATGACTGTGGGCTGTCCCATCCTCATTGGCGACGGCCTGAAAGGCACCGATGACGTGGAGGTCCCCATCAATGGAGAGTACGTCCAGAACGCCAAGATCGGCCGGTCCATTATGGACGCCGACGTGTTCATCTCTCTGAACCACTTCAAGGGCCATGAGATGGCGGGCTTTGGCGGCGCCATCAAGAACATCGGCATGGGCTGTGGCTCCCGGGCCGGCAAGAAGGAGCAGCACCACAACGGCCAGCCCTCTGTGCATCAGGACAAGTGCGTGGGCTGCAAGTCCTGCATGAAGGAGTGCGCCAACCAGGGTTTGGCCTTTGATGAGACCACTCGGAAGATGCACATTGTCACCGAGAACTGCGTGGGCTGTGGCCGCTGCATCGGCGCCTGCAACTTTGACGCCATCGACTTCTCCAGCTGGGCCGCTGTGAAGGACCTGAACTGCCGCATGGCGGAGTATGCCAAGGCGGTGGTGGATGGCCGTCCCAACTTCCACATCTCCCTCATTGTGGACGTCAGCCCCAACTGCGACTGTCACGCCGAGAACGATGCCCCCATTCTCCCCAACATCGGCATGTTTGCCTCCTTTGATCCCCTGGCCCTGGACCAGGCCTGTGTGGACGCCTGTCTGGCCTGTGATCCTCTTCCCAACAGTCAGCTCAGCGACAACATGGCCAAGCCGGATTTCTGTGACCACCACGATCACTTTGAAAACAGCACCCCCGCAGTTGGGAGACCTGCCTGGAGCACGCCGAGAAGATCGGCATCGGCTCTCGCAGCTATGAACTGGTGTTCCTGAAGTAAGACTCAAAAATGCCTGGAGAGGGCTTCTCTCCAGGCATTTTTATAATTATAAGTACAGGGTCCCGCAAAGCCGGGCGGCGCTGGTGCGCCGTACAAGTGTTTTCGCCTGGGCGAAAACCTTGGCGCAGGCGGAATTCACTTCCGCCGAGCATTGAAATGAGCCTATGGCTCCCAATGAAAAAGACACGCTTTTTAGCGTGTCGTTTTCATTGGAGCGGGTGAGGGGAATCGAACCCCCGTGTTCAGCTTGGGAAGCTGACATTCTACCATTGAACTACACCCGCATATTTCAACTCGGTGAAGCTTATTATAATACACCCCCTGGGAAATTGCAAGCATTTTTTCTCCCCCATCTTCCCCGTTATCCCCCCACTTTTCTACACCTTGCCCAAAACTTTATTTGTATTTTACAATTCCACCCTTTACTTTTTCGGTACATGTTGCTATAATGTACAACAGAGCAAGAGAAAAGAGGTGAAACTTGTGAAAGAATATCCCCGCAAGCCTGATGTGGATGATATGATTTTCGGTGATGATCGCACCGTGCCCAGCCAGCGCTGATCTCCCATCAGCCCGCAATGCTGCATATTTTTTGACTCACCCCAGTAATCAGCAATACTGTGGTGAGTTTTTGTCTTTCTCAGAACAACCCCGAAAGGAGCTTTTCATGACATACTCACTCTCCCAACTGGCCTGGTTCTTTTTAATCTACTCATTCTTGGGCTGGTGCATCAGCGTGGCATTCTGTGCCGTCAAAAAACATTCCTTTGTCAACCCGGGCTTTCTCAATCTTCCTGTCAGCCCCATTTACGGCATTGGAGCGGTACTCTCCACGGTGTTTCTCTCGGAACTGACCCACCGTCCCCTGTTCTTTATTCTGGGCTCCTGCGTTCTGTCCGGCATTCTGGTCATTACCACCGGTGTCGCTCTGGAGCGCATGCTCCACCGCAGATGGTGGGACTTCTCCGACCACAAATTCCACTTCCACGGGTATATCTCCCTGCCCCTGCTGCTGGTGCTGGGTGTGGGCGCATGGCTGTGCGTGAGCTTTCTCAACCCCCTTCTAGCCTTGGTGTTGGGTGACCTCCCTCCCCTGCTGTCCCGCATCCTGGTGCTGGTGGGGTTGGGGCTGGTCGCCCTGGACCTGGCCCTCTCTCTGGGCATCACGGTGCAGATGGGCGTGCGTATCCGCCGTCTGGAACAGCTGTCCCGAGACTTCCAGGAGTTCACCTCCCTGTTCGGCCACGCCATCACCCGGCGGGTCCAGACCCGTATGCTCCACGCCTTCCCCAATCTGGAGCAGGCGGCCCCCTCCCAAAAACCCAAGCCCACCGTGTTTGCCCAGGGCTGCTCTCCCACCAAGCTGATCTGGATTTTCTTCATTGCCGCCCTGCTGGGTGATATCATCGAGACGCTGTTCTGCCGGGCCACCATGGGCATCTGGATGAGCCGCAGCAGTCTCATCTACGGTCCCTTTAGTATCGTGTGGGGCCTTGGCGCTGTGATGTTCACCGCCCTGCTCTATCGGTACAAAGATAAGAGCGAGGGCTACCTCTTCCTTGCCGGCACCATTGTGGGCGGTGTGTACGAATATGTGTGTAGTGTCTTCACCGAGCTGGTCTTCGGCACCGTGTTCTGGGATTACAGCCACATCCCCTTCAACCTGGCCGGACGCATCAATCTGCTCTACTGCTTCTTCTGGGGCATTGCCGCCGCCGTGTGGATGAAGGTCCTCTATCCCCGCCTGTCCCGTCTCATTGAGCGTATCCCCATGAAAGTGGGCAAAGTGCTCACCTGGGTGATTGTTGTGTTCATGGTCTTTAACATGGCCATCTCCGCCCTGGCTCTGGGCCGGTATCAACAGCGCCAAGCGACCCCGGATGCCCCCACCAACGGCTTCACCGAATTTTTGGACCACTACTACCCCGACGAGCGGATTCATCAGGTCTACCCCAACATGAAACAGGTCACGGACTGACCGAGAAAAAACGTCCGA
>CABPXX010000028.1 GCA_902461475.1 uncultured Eubacteriales bacterium
ATATTTCCCTACATAGAGGCTTTTTTGTGCTGTCCGCACAACCTGGGGCAGTTCAGCACCTCAGAGGCTGTTTTTTAGCCCAAAATCTGGGCCAATTCTTCAAAACTGTGGGCGATGTGGGTGGCTCCGGCCTGGGTCAGTTCCTCCTGGCAGCCATAACCGAAGGTGACGCCGATGGAGTCCAGGCCATTCTCCTGGGCCCCGTGGATGTCGTGGAGGCGGTCGCCCACCATGACGCACATGGCCTTGTCCGGGCAATTCTTCCCCAGCCGGGTGAATGCCTCCCCGATCACCTCGCCCTTTTTGGTGCGGGTGCCGTCCAGGCAGCTGCCCACGATTTCATCAAAGTAGCCGTCGATGTGGAAGTGCTCCAGAATTTGACGGGCGAACACCTCCGGCTTGGAGGTGGCCAGACCCACGGTCTTTCCCGCCGCTTTCAGCTGGGCCAGAAGGGGCTGGGTGCCGGAAAACACTTTGTTTTCAAAAATACCCTTCTGGGAGAAGTATTCCCGGTATTTCTCCACCGCTTTCTGGGCGGTGGGGCCGTCGAAGTGGTAGAACTCCATAAAGGAGTCGATGAGGGGCGGGCCGATGAAGGGGGTGAGCCGGTCCGGGTCTTCCTGGATGCCGAACGACGCCAGAGCATAGGCCACCGAGTTGGTGATTCCCTCTTTGGGGTCGGTGAGGGTGCCGTCTAAGTCAAAGAAAATGTGGGTGTACATAAGTAGCTTCCTCTTTTGTGTGGGATGGGGATATTATACCGGAAGTGGACGGGATGGACAAGACCAAGATGGAGGGGTTGAGTTCACCCGGCCCCTGTGCTATCATGGGGAGCAACGACACACAAGGAGGGGAGCCCATGAAGGAGCAAAACCCATGGTTCACCGTGGGCCAGGTGGACCAGGATACCTATATCATCAGCGAATACCGCCACTGGGAGGAGACCCACTGCTATTTGCTCAACGGCAGAGACCGCACCCTGCTCATTGACACAGGCCTGGGTATCTGCGATATCTCCCCGGTGGTGGCGGCTCTGGCCCGGGGGCCTGTGACGGCGGTGGCCACCCACATCCACTGGGACCACATCGGCGGGCACCGCTACTACCCGGACTTTTACGCCCATGAAGCGGAGCTGTCCTGGCTCCAGGGGGGCTTTCCCCAGCCCATAGAGCTGATTCGTGGCTATGTGACCGACCGCTGCCAGCTGCCCCAGGGCTACGATGTGAACACCTACGAATTTTTCCAGGGTACCCCCACCCGAGTGCTCCGGGGCGGGGAGACCTTGGAGTTGGGGAACCGGGAAATTCAGGTGCTCCACACCCCCGGCCATGCTCCGGGCCATATGTGCTTTTGGGAGGCGGAGCGGAGCTACCTGTTCACCGGGGACCTCATTTACCGGGGGTTGCTCACCGCCTGGTTCCCCTCCACCGACCCCCAGGCCTATCTCAAATCCCTGGAGCAGGTGGCCCAGCTGCCCGTGCAGCGGCTCTTTCCTGGCCACCATGACCTGGACCTGCCCCCAGAGCTGCGCTTGGAGATGCGGGACAAGCTGCGTGAGTTGGACCGGGCCGGGGAGCTGCGCCACGGAAGCGGCACCCATACCTATGGGGACTGGGCCATCCAGCTGTGATGGAGGGAGGAGAAATAAAAATGAGGATTCGAGATTTTCAGTTGGGAGACGGCGGGGAAATGGCAGAGCTGTTTTACAACACCGTCCACAGGGTAAACGCCCGAGACTACACCCCCCAGCAGTTGGCGGTGTGGGCAACAGGGAAGATGGACCTGGAGGCGTGGGAGCAGTCTTTTCAGGGCCACTGTGCCCTGGTGGCGGAGGATGAGACGGGCATTCTGGGCTTTGGGGACATCCACCCAGACGGGTATCTGGACCGGCTGTATGTGCGCTGGGATTGCCAGGGCCAGGGGATAGCTCGGGCCCTGTGCGACCGATTGGGGGGGGCGGTGTCAGGACCTGTGACCACCCACGCCTCCATCACCGCCCGCACCTTTTTTGAGGCCCGGGGCTACCGGGTGGTGCGTCAGCAGCAGGTGGAGAGGCAGAGTGTGGCCCTGACCAACTTCGTCATGGAGAAACCTGTGACAGAGATTGGATAATTTAGCACAGTGCTGTGCTTGACTGACGGGGGGAAACGTGTAGAATGGTCGAGTATCATTCCAACTCTGGGAACGAGAGAAGAGAAAAGAGGAGTTTGCAACCATGAAACAACGCGAGAGTTTTTCCTCCCGGCTGGGCTTTTTGCTCATATCCGCCGGGTGCGCCATCGGGCTGGGAAACGTGTGGCGGTTCCCCTACATCACCGGCCAGTACGGCGGCACCGCCTTTGTGGTGGTGTACCTGCTGTTTTTGGTCATCATGGGCCTGCCTGTGATGGTGATGGAGTTTTCCGTGGGCCGAGGCAGCCAGAAGAGCATGGCCGGGTCCTTCCAGGCCCTGGAGCCCAAGGGCACCTGCTGGCACTGGTACAGCTGGTTTGGCCTGGCGGGAAATTACCTGCTGATGATGTTCTACACCTCCGTATCCGGCTGGCTCATTTTGTACTGCATCAAAATGGCCAAGGGTGATTTCCACGGCCTGGACACCGCTGGCGTGAGCCAGGAGTTTGGCAACATGCTCTCCCAGCCGGGCCTCATGACCGTGTTCATGGTCCTGGTGGTGGTGGGCAGCATGCTGGTGGTCTCCCGGGGCCTGCAAAACGGCGTGGAGAAGATCAATAAGGCCATGATGCTCTGCCTGCTGGCGGTGATGGTGCTGCTGGCCGTGCGCTCCCTCACCCTGGAGGGCGGCATGGAGGGCCTGGCCTTCTACCTCATGCCCAACTTCCACAACCTGATGTACGATGCCCAGGGCACCTTCATCCTCTGGGAGGCCATCTACGCCGCCATGGGTCAGGCCTTCTTCACCCTGTCTCTGGGCATTGGCGCGCTGGCCATCTTTGGCAGCTACATCGGCAAGGAGCACACCCTCCCCGGCGAGGCCTTGCGGGTGGGAATTCTGGACACCTGTGTGGCCTTCACCGCTGGCCTCATCATCTTCCCCGCCTGCTCCGCCTTTGACGTGGCGGCCGACAGCGGGGCAAACCTCATCTTCATCACCCTGCCCAACGTGTTCAATTCCATGAGCGGGGGACGGCTGTGGGGTGCTCTGTTCTTCGTGTTTATGTCCTTCGCCGCCCTGTCCACCGTCATTGCTGTGTTTGAGAATATTATCTGCTTCTACATGGATAAATGGGGCTGGGACAACTTCCTGGCCGAGGCCAACACTGGTTCGGGCCTGCGCTTCCCCCGCAACGTGCGCTTCTATGTGACCTATCTGCTGCCCATTATCATGTTCATCATCTTTGTCATGGGCTATTGGAACCGCTTCTTTGCCTAACCAAAAGGGCCTGGATCTCCCGGCCCTTTTTCTGTGCAAAAATGTTGGCTCGCTAGTGTGCGAAAGTGCTTGAAATTTTTACTGCCCTGGGGTAAAATGAAAGCTACGAGTACACGCCCGAGGCAAGGGAAAAAGGAGCGATACCCATGAGTAAAATTCAGATGAAGACCCCCCTGGTGGAGATGGACGGGGACGAGATGACCCGCATTCTCTGGCAGCAGATCAAAGAGGAGCTGCTGGAGCCGTATATTGACCTGAAAACCGAGTATTACGACCTGGGCCTGCGCCACCGGGAGGAGACCGGGGACCAGGTGACCGTGGACGCCGCCGAGGCCACCAAGAAGTATGGCGTGGCGGTGAAGTGTGCCACCATCACCCCCAACGCCCAGCGGGTGGAGGAGTACAACCTCTCCCAGATGTGGAAGTCCCCCAACGGCACCATCCGTGCCATTCTGGACGGCACTGTGTTCCGTACCCCCATCATGGTGGAGGGCATCAACCCGGTGGTGAAGAACTGGGAAAAGCCCATCACCATCGCCCGTCACGCCTTTGGTGACGTGTATAAAGCCACTGAGATGCGTCTGACTGGCCCCGGCAAGGCCGAGCTGGTGTTCACCGCCGCCGACGGCACCGAGCAGCGCCAGACCATCCAGGCCTTCAAGGGCCCCGGCGTGGTGCAGGGCCAGTTCAACCTGGACCAGTCCATCACGTCCTTTGCCCACTCCTGCTTCCAGTACGCCCTGGATGTCAAGCAGGACCTGTGGTTCTCCACCAAGGACACCATCTCCAAGCAGTATGACCATACCTTCAAGGATATCTTCCACGACATCTTTGAGGCGGAGTATAAGGAGAAGTTTGAACAGGCTGGCATCACCTACTTCTACACCCTCATTGACGACGCAGTGGCCCGTGTCATCCGCTCCAAGGGCGGCTTCATCTGGGCCTGCAAGAACTACGACGGCGACGTCATGAGCGACATGGTGTCCACCGCCTTCGGCTCTCTGGCCATGATGACCTCTGTGCTGGTGTCCCCTGAGGGCTACTATGAGTACGAGGCCGCCCACGGCACCGTCACTCAGCACTACTACCGCCACCTGAGAGGGGAGCAGGTGTCCACCAACCCCATGGCCACCATTTTCGCCTGGACGGGCGCCCTGGCCAAGCGGGGCGAACTGGACAATCTGCCCGAGCTCACCGACTTTGCCCACCGCCTGGAGAAGGCCGCCATTGACACCATCGAGTCCGGTGTCATGACCGGCGACCTGGTGGGCCTGTGGGAGGGGAAAGCCCCCGCCCAGAAGGTGACTGGCCTGGAATTTATGCGGGCCATTGCCGCCAAGCTTTGATGATCGTGTAGCTTCCGCCACATGCCCGAGGCGGGTGGGAAAAGATGCAGTTTGTGAGGCAATGCCGTTAAGTTAAACGATTTTGCCCCTGTTAAAAAGGCACCACCTATCCGCGGATAGGTGGTGCCTTTTTGAAAATTCACTTTGTCAAGAACTGTGTAAGTGCTGGAATAAAAGGGCTGAATATCGTCATATGGTTTGCCACAGATTGGATAAATGCGTTGTACCTTTCGGCAAAAGTTTTCTTTCCAATACTTGCCTCCATATCGGAAATTATCTCTTGTGTCTCCTTCCCGTTAGGAAGTTGCTCGGCAAGAGTTTTTAATGTTTCAAACAATGCTTTATCTTGTTCATTTAGGTTATAAACCGTAACAGAGTTATCCGTCGAATTGATGTTTACTTTGTCTGTATCACTGATGACATAGTTGTTGATAACGCTCCCTTGAGGTGCTTTTCGATAATTGCTTAGCTTCTCAAATTTGATTTGATAATGTGCAGGAAATCCGTGAAAAGCATTGCAAAATCCGCGGTCAGTAACTAAATACTGCTCTTTCAACCCGCTTGGGAGAGTTCGTTCAATAATATCACCTTCTTCTATGGGGAGGCTTCCATCCTCTATTAAGATGAGTTCCCTGTCGAAGAGTGCCATTACGTCATCAATGACACTGGAATTTTGCTTGATAATTTTTGCCGTATCCCTTGGAAAATTGTTGAGCATATGTTCCTCCTTTATCAATTCATGGTCAGTTCCTGATACATCTTCATCAGTTTCGCCACACAGCTGCTCTCTGTCGTGGTTTTCACGTCAAAGCCATACGCCTGCATGACGGCTCTGTCGTTTTGCTGGTGCGCCTTTCGCAGCTCTGGGGGCATAGTCACTTCGTCGTAGAGGTCGGCCAGGCTACAATCTGGGTACAGGGCACGGGCATCCAAAATTCCCTGGGCGGTCTGCTCAATTTTGGCCTTTTGCGCCTCAGTGGGGGTGGGCCAGGGGAAATTATTATATACAATGTCTTTGGAATAGCGGTAGTCACTTTTAATGCGTCCACATACAGCACGCATCCATGCCATGTGCACGTTAGACATCAGTGTACCAAAGTGGTACAGGTTAGCACCGGGGATGATTTGTACAGCATCGTTTACAATAATGTCAGGTGAGACAAAACCAAAAGGAACATATTTTCTTGTTTCTGAGGAGTGTCGAGGAACAATAATATATTCACTATTAGGATGACGAATCTCTTGGAAAAGTGTAGGACTCTCAGCACTTTTCTGTGTTGCAGCTTTGGTACTATTTAGTCTGAATTGTCGAACGGCTTCAACTCTATCCATGATAAATTTGGACTTTCGAATTTCACTTGGTGAGGCACCGACAAGCCATAGACAATACCTCATCTTATTATTGATATATTCGGTTGCACCATAGATGCGTTTTAGATATTTTGATATTTCTGGTTCATTTTTTACGGCTTGATGGTATTCCTCGGGGGTAAGGAAAGGAAAACCGCCGTCTGTTGGTTTATTTCCATACACCATTTCTGGTACAGGCGAAAGTGACCTGTTTCTACTTTCTATGAACACATCCGGTGCATCTATCAAATACGCATTTATATTCTGTACTTCCTGGAACCGTTCAGAAGTGTATATCCGCTTTTTCTCACTGTTGGGTGCAATGCTAAAGCCCACAATGACACAGTGTACATGGGCTTTCAAGCTGGCTTCACTGTCCCAACGGAAGGTACGGTGGGCGAAGTCAATGTGAATGCCAAAACGGTCATACAGCGGCTTCCAAACCCCTGCCACCTGTTCCCCCTGGGTGATGCTGTTGGTGGACACAAAGGCGGTGCGAATTCCGGAGCCTTGCATCAGCTGTGCGGCCTTGAAGTACCAACCGGAGACGTAATCAATTTTTCCGGCTGTTTTATAGGGCTTGCCCTTTTCGTCCACATAGATGGACAGCAAATCCTCTTTTTGCTCCTTGCTCTGGAGCGAGTAGCCCACAAACGGCGGATTGCCCATGATATAGTCCAGCTTGTCCTTGGGCACCACGCTCTCCCAGTCCAGCCGCAGGGCGTTCCCCTCCACGATGGAGGCGTTGGTTTTCAGGGGCAGGAAGTCCAGGGACATGTGCACCACGTCCTCCGTCTCCTTCATCATCTGGCTTTCCGCAATCCATAGGGCGGTGCGGGCCACCGTGACCGCAAAGTCGTTGATCTCAATGCCGTAGAACTGATTGATGGACACCTGGATGGGGTTGTCCATGTCCAGGGTGATCTGGTCGTGGTGGAGGGCGGCAATGACCTGGTTCTCCATCCGCCGCAGAGACAAATAGGTCTCGGTGAGGAAGTTGCCCGAACCACAGGCGGGGTCCAGGAAGGTCAGCCCTGCCAGCTTGGCCTGAAAGGCTTTCAGCTTGGCCATGCGAGTTTTCTCCACGGTAATTTCCTGAATCTGGGCCAATTCGTCCCGTAGGCTATCCAGGAACAGGGGGTCAATGACCTTGTGGATGTTCTCAATGCTGGTATAGTGCATACCGCCTTTGCGCCGGGTGTCCGGGTTGAGGGTGGACTCAAAGACAGCGCCGAAAATGGTGGGGCTGATGACCGACCAGTCGAAGTCCTCACTGGCCTTGTGGAGAATCAGGTCCACAATGGTCTCATCCAGCCGGGGAATCACGCTCTTTTCTGCAAACAGTCCGCCGTTGACATAGGGGAAGGCCGCCAAGTCCTCCTCCAGATAGGGGTCCCGGTCCTCCGGCTTGGTGTTGAGTACCTCGAACAAATCCATCAAAGCCCGGCGGGCGTCGGCGGTGTGGTGCTGTAAATAGTTGTGGAACATGTTCCGGGGACCGAAAATCCCGGCATCCTCAGCGTAGAGGCAGAAGACCAGGCGCACACACAGGGCGTTGAGGTGCTTCAAGGTCTCTTCGCACTCCGGGTCTTTGTACTGGGCCAGCAAAGCGTCATAGAGCACACCCACAATGCGTCCAGCCTCCAAGGAGACCTCCATCTCCTTGTGGATGTTGGTGTCCCCGGTGTCCACCAGAAATTGCAGACGGTAGTGCTCCCGTTCCAGGTCCTTGAGTTCAATGATTTCCGGCTCTCCCGTGGGCCGCTCCATGTCGTAGACGTAGAACTGGGAGAAGTTGCAGGTGACAATCCACCGGGGACGCTGGGAATAGGGTAGCTCGGCGGAGTAGCGTTTGGCCTGCTGGAAGGGAGAGAGCAGAGTGCCGTCCGACTGGCGGATGGGCTTGTTCAGGTCTTTTCCCAGGCTCTTTTGCTCAATGAGTACGTGGGTGGCCGGGATAAAGCCGTCAATGAAACTGGTGTGGTCCAACGCCACCTGGTCCTCAAAAGTGATAAAGTTTTCGGGATGCTCCACGCCATACACATCCCGCAGAAGGGAGAGCCAGAAGGGTTGGCTTTGTCCTTTTTCATATCCCTTATCCGCCCACTGGGCGGCAAATTCTTTTGCAGCGGTGCGACGCTGTGCGTCTGTCATAAGCTGTGTCCTCCAAATAAGTGTTTTCTCAAGTATACTACATTTTGAGCTGCTTTTCCACACAGTTGAGATAGTTTGCGAAAAATTGTGTATTTAGAACTCGGAGATAGGGGGTGTGAGAGAAATAAATTAACAGTGCAAACAGAACACCCCCGGCCATGTGGCCGGGGGTGTCGCTTTCGTTTTATTGGAACGTAGGACTCAACTCCACCTTGCCCTCCACGCACTTGACGTCCAGGGCCACAATGGGCTGGTCGTAGTGGTCGATGAGCAGGGTGGCGATGGTGTCCTCCAAATCCTTCTGAATCTGGCGGCGCAGGTTGCGGGCGCCGTAGACGGGGGAGAAGGAGGTGTCCACCAGGTAGTCCAGCACACTCTGGTCGTAGGTGAAGGTGATGCCCTTATTGCGCAGCACCTGGCTGAGCTCACCCAGCATGATCTTGGCAATCTCCTGGAAGTTCTCCTGAGAGAGCTGATTGAAGCAGATGATCTCGTCCACCCGGTTGATGAACTCGGGGCGCAGGAAGGACTCCAGGCCCTTCATGGCCTTGTCCTTGGCCAGCCGGGTGGGGGAGCGGTCAAAGCCCAGAGAGCCGCCCTTGACGTTGCTGCCGGCGTTGGAGGTCATGACGATGACGGTGTTCTCGAAGTTGACCACCTTGCCGTGGGCGTCGGAGATATGGCCGTCGTCCAGGATTTGCAGCAGCACGTTGAGCACGTCGGGGTGGGCCTTCTCGATCTCGTCAAAGAGGATGACCGAGTAGGGCTTGCGGCGGATCTTCTCGGTGAGCTGTCCGGCGTCGTCATAGCCCACATAGCCCGGGGGGGAGCCGATGATGCGGCTCACGGCCGGAGGACCGCTAAACTCGGACATGTCCAGGCGGATGAGGGACTCGGGGGAGTCGAACAGGTCGGCAGCCAGCTGTTTCACCAGCTCGGTCTTACCCACACCCGTGGAGCCCACGAAGATGAAGGACGCCGGCTTGCGCTTGGCGGAGATGCCCACACGGCCCCGGCGGATGGCCCGGGCCACGGCGGACACCGCCTCGTCCTGGCCCACGATGTGGGTCTTCAGGCGGTCCTCCAGATGGGCCAGACGCTCAAACTCCTGCTCCTGAATCTGGCTGGCGGGGATTTTGGTCCACAGCTCCACCACACGGGCCAAGTGGGCCACGGTGAGCATGGGGTCACCCTTGGCTTTCAGCTCCTCCAGCTGGGCATTCAGCTGGGCCTGACGGCTCTTGAGCTCGGCCAGACGGCGGTAGGCCTGCTGGTTGCACTCCTCCTGGAGATGCTCCTTCTGGGTGGTCACCTGGGACAGCTTGGTCTCCAGGTCCTGGAGCTGGCCCCGGCGCTCCTCCTGGCGGGTCTGGAAGGCGGGGTCCTCCCGGTTGGGGGCCTCGTTGTCGTCCCGGCTGATGGCCATTTCCAGGCTGT
>CABPXX010000029.1 GCA_902461475.1 uncultured Eubacteriales bacterium
CGGAATATGCTTGTGCCCCTGCCCGGTCTGCCGTGCCAGCCGCAACGGCTGTTTTCCCCTCTGCTCCCTCTATATACCCCAGCCCTGTGTCTGCCCACCTGGGCCTCCTGGAGCCGCCGCCACGGTGACCATTGGCACGGTCACCACTGGAGCGCCCGGCACCCCGGCGGAGGTGACCAATTCCGGCACGGCCCAAAACGCCGTGCTCAACTTCACCATTCCCCAGGGACTGCCCGGTACCTCCCAGCCCGTCAGTCTGGTGTCCTCCTACTCCACCCCGCCCCAGCCCGGTTCCTCCGGTACCCCCATCACCTTTGACCGCAACGCTCTGAGCTTGGGCACCGACATCAGCCACACCTCGGGCAGTGACACCTTCACCATCAACCAGCCAGGGATATACTCGGTGGAGTTCCACGGCGTCATCACCCCCACCGCCAATAACACCTTTCCCGTGAACATCAATACCTCCTTGGAGGTCAATGGCTCGGTGCAGCCCGGGGGCTCGGTGCCCTTCACCTTTCAAAATGCTGCCCAGTCCTCTGAGGTGTCTTTCACCGTCCCCATCTCGGTCACGGACGTGCCCACCACCCTCCAAGTGGCCCCCTTTGGCGGAAATTATCAGGCTGACGCCGTCTCCATGACGGTTACACGGCTGGGAAACAACTGATTTTACAATTCCCTCCAAGAAATGTTTGTTTCTGACCTGCAAATCTGCTATACTAAAAAGAAATCTGCAATCATTTTTTGTCCATTCCGTTGGGTACCACCCTGTGTGTGCTTCCACCCTTCTGAGACATAGAGAAAGGATCGATACCCCATGGCTACTAAGACGCTGTATACGGTCATTGTTGCCGATGACGAGGACGAACTCCGGGACGCCGTATGCTCCATGATTCCATGGCAGGAGTACGGGTTCAATCTATTAGGCAGTGCCAGCAACGGGCTGGATGCCCTCCAGCTGGTGGAGCAGTACGAGCCGGATCTGCTGCTCACCGACATCCGTATGCCCTTCATCTCGGGCATTGAGCTAGCCCGTCATGTGCGAGAGGTGCGCCCTGCCACCAACATCGCCTTTCTCAGCGGCTACGATGATTTTGAATATGCCAAGCAGGCCATTCAGTACAACATCATCAGCTACATGCTTAAGCCCCTGACGCTGGAGGGCCTGGGGGCTGAGCTACGCATCATCCGCCAGAAGATTGACGCTCAGTTCGCCATGTTCCGCCAGGCCTCCTCCCGCAATGTAGAGCACGATCTCCAGGCCGCCATGCTCATGCCCCTGGTGCTGGACGCCTACTCTGAGCCGGGCAACGAGGAGCAGGCTCTGGAATACGGCCGCCAGTGCGGCTTGTTGCGTGACAACCTGGACAAGCCCTGCTACACGGTGATGGTGTCCTCCCTGCTGGACGACGAGGGAAACAACTGCACCACCCCCGCCTTTGTGGCGTCGGTGGACACTCTTGCCGCCAAATACCTGCGGGGCCTGAGCTTTTTCTCCGCTGGCAAGGTCATCTCGGTCCTGTTGGGCAACCCCTCGGACTTTGAGGAGTATCTGCACATTCTGGCCGACGAGATTCCCCAGATGGCCTCCCGCATTTTGGGCCGACGCTGCCGCATCGGGGTCAGCCGCATGGTACGCTCTCTCACCGCCCTGCACGGTGCCTACAAGGAGGCCATGGAGGCCCTGCGCCAAGGGGACCCGTCGGAGAGCTGCGTGCAGTTTATCAGCGACCTTGCCCCCTCCATCAAAGGTGGAAACAACCTGTGTCAGCGAGCCCTGGAGGCTCTGGACCAGCACTATATGGACGTCAACCTCTCCCTGGTATCTCTGAGCGCCATGCTGGACGTCAGCCCCAACCACTTAAGCTCCTGCATCAAGAAATATGCCGGAGAGACCTTTATCAACATTCTCATCCGCAAGCGCATGGAAGCGGCCCGGGAACTGCTCATCAACTCCAATCTGAAAATCCAGGACATCTCCCAGCGCTGCGGCTACACCGATCAGCACTACTTCAGCTACTGCTTTAAGAAGTATTGCGGCGAGTCCCCCAACGCCCTGCGCCGTAGGCTGGAGGCGGAAAAGGCGGGTGGCCAGGCTTGAGCAAGAACAACGTCCAGACTGGCCTGCGCATCACCACCATTCTGGTAACCATGGTGGTGGGCGTGGTGGCCATCACCCTGTGCTGCTTTCTGGCTTTGTTTTTAAACCGCTACCAGGAGGCCATGGTGCAGAACGCCCGCACCACCAGCGTGCAGGCCGTATCCCAGGTGTCCACCACCGTGTCCAACTATCTGTCCGATATGCGTCAGGCCATGGAACTGGTGGAGCAGTCCATGGCGGAGACCGACGAGAGCCGGGATGAGCTGCTGTCCGCCTTTCTGGAGTTCCGCCCCGACGTGGTGGCGGTGACCAGCTATTCCCACGACGGCCAGCTGCTCCAGTGCTGGTCCCCCGACCACGAACCCAAGGACAACATCCTCCAAAACCTCTCCTTTGATTTGGAGAAAGCCCAGGCCTCCCAGGGCCCTTACATGTCCGCCCCTCACGTGGAGAGTATTTTTGAGGGATACTACCCCTGGGTGGTCACCATGACTTCCCACCTGCCCCAGGATGGCTCTGCCGCCTGGGTCTCCCTGGATCTGAGCTTTTCCAGCATTTCCAGCTATATTAATAATGTAAGCATTGGCCAGCGGGGCTACTGCTTTTTGATGGACGGGGACGGCAACATGGTCTATCACCCTCAGCAGCAACTGCTCTACTCCGGCCTGAAATCCGAGGACACGGCCAAGCTCTCACGCCTGGAGGACGGCGCTTGGGCCAATGACACTGTCATCTATTCCCTCACCAGTGTGGAGGGCAGCGATTGGCGGGTGGTGGGTGTCAGCTACGTGGACGAGCTGGTCAACCGCAACGTCAGCGAGATGGTACACCTGTCCCTGCTCATCGCTGCCATGGTGCTTCTGGCCGCCCTATTTACCAGCTGGCTGCTCTCCCGCCTGCTCTCCCGCCCCCTCCGGTCTCTGGAGTCTGCCATGGAGGACTTCGAGTCCGATGCCGACCACTTCGACTACTACCCCGTGGGCGGTACCCGGGAAGTACAGGAACTGTCCTGCTCCTTCGGCCACATGGTCATGCGCATCCAACAGCTGATGAACACCGTGCGGGAGGAGGAGGTCAATCTGCGCAAAACGGAGCTCAAGGCTCTGCAAGCCCAGATTAACCCCCACTTTCTCTACAACACCTTGGACTCCATCGCCTGGATGTGCGAACAGGGCCGCAACGCCGATGCAGTGAAAATGGTCCACGCTCTGGCCCGTCTGTTCCGCATCAGCATCAGCAAGGGCCACGAGCTCATCCCCATTTCCAGGGAAATTGAGCACGCGGAGAGCTACCTACAAATCCAGAAATACCGGTATAAAAACCAGTTTACCTACCACTTCCACGTGGACCCCGAGTGTCTGCACTACCTGTGCAACAAAATCACCCTTCAGCCCATCATCGAAAACGCCATCAACCACGGATTGGATCTGCTGGTGGACGAAGGGCGCATTGACGTGTACGTCCAGCAGGATGGGGACGACATTGTATTCCGGGTGGAGGACAACGGGGTGGGTATGAGCCAGGAGCAGATCGTATCCATCTTGGAGCACGGCCCCAAGGAGCGCACCGGCATCGGGATTCGCAACGTCAACGACCGTCTGCAAATCTACTTTGGCAAGGAATACGGCCTCACCATTACCAGCAAGCTGGATGTGGGCACCTGTGTGGAGATTCGCATGCCGAAGCTTTGGGAGGGAAATTATGAAGGGAAATAAACGCATCCTGGCTGCACTCACAGCAACCTTGTCTCTGCTGCTGTGCAGCTGTACTTCGACCTCCAGCATCTCTGCCCCCCACACCGTCACCCTCATCGCCAAATCCACCCAGACGGAGTTTTGGCTGTCGGTCTTTGCGGGAGCTGAGGCGGCAGCCACCGAGTACAACCTGGACCTCAACATCGTAGGCCCTGACGCCGAGGAGGACTACGAAACCCAGAATCAGATGGTGGACGAAGCCGTTCAGGCAGGCACCGAGGCCCTGGTCTTCTCCGCCATTCACTATGACAACAACGCAGATGCCATTGATGCCGCCGCCCAAAAGGGGGTGAAGATCGTGGCCATTGACAGCAACGTAGACTCTCAGGCGGTGAGCACCTACATCGGTACGGACAACTATGCCGCCGGACAGATGGCCGCTCAAGCCGCTCTGAACCGGCTGGAGGGAGAGCTGCACGTGGGTATCATCAACTATGATATCAGCTCTGCCAACGGCCAGGAGCGTGAGCGGGGCGCTGTGGAGACATTCACCCGCAGCGGTCGGGCCCAAGTGGTCAGTGTCATCAACACCCTGGCAGAGGCCCACATGGCCCAGACCGATACCACTGCCCTGCTCACCCAACACCCGGAGATCAACGTCCTGCTGGCCTTCAATGAGCCCACCAGCGTGGGTGCCGCCAAGGCCATCGAGAACCGGGATGCCGCCGATGACATCTTTTTGGTGGGTTTTGACTCCAACGTCAGTACCGTGGACGGCCTGCAAAACGGCACGGTCGATGCCCTGATCGTGCAAAATCCCTACGCCATGGGGTACCTGGGGGTGGAGAGCGCATATCAGCTTCTCACGGGACAGGGCAAACAAGTGGCCCCCACCGTAGACACCTCCACGCAGATCGTCGATCGGAATAATTTATTCTCCATAGACAGCCAAAAAGCGCTTTTCGCCTTTGAACAGCGGAAAGACCCGTCATAGTGCACAATTTGAGCATTTGTTTTTTTCGCATGTTGTTCAGTTGGAATAATTTTTTGCCCTTCTTTCGGTGATTTTTCACCTTGTTTTCGCCAGGCAATTTCGGTAACATAGAGGACAAGAGATGGAGTTGCGTATGCTCCGTCAATCACCTAAATTTGAAAAGGAGAATCGTTATGAAGAAGAAAGTGCTTGCTTTGTCTCTGGCCGCTGCTATGGCCTTCAGTCTGGCTGCCTGCGGTAACGGTGGCACTAGTGAAGGCGGCGATACCGTCGCTAACAAGGATAAGCCCGTTGTCTGGTATAACCGTCAGCCCTCCAACTCCACCACCGGCGAGTTGAATACCGAGGCTCTGAACTTCAACGAGGACACCTACTACGTGGGCTTCGATGCCAACCAGGGTGCCGAGCTTCAGGGCCAGATGATTCTGGACTACATCAAGGCCAACATCGCTAACATCGACAAGAACAACGATGGCATCATCGGCTACGTTCTGGCCATCGGCGACGTGGGCCACAACGACTCCATCGCCCGTACCCGCGGCGTCCGCTCCGCTCTGGGCACTGCTGTGACCAAGGAGGATGGCACCATCGACTCCGAGGCTGTTGGTACCAACACTGACGGCTCCAGCACTCACGTTCAGGACGGCAAGCTGGAGATTGACGGCAAGACCTACGTTGTCCGTGAGCTGGCCTCCCAGGAGATGAAGAGTAACGCCGGTTCCACTTGGGATGCCCCCACCGCTGGTAACGCCATCACCACTTGGGCTTCTTCCTTCGGTGACCAGATCGACATCGTGGCCTCCAACAACGACGGCATGGGCATGTCCATGTTCAACGCTTGGTCCAACAAGGAGAAGGTTCCCACCTTTGGTTATGACGCCAACTCCGACGCCGTTAAGGCCATCGCCAATGGTTACGGCGGCACCATCAGCCAGCACGCCTCCGCGTGATCCGCAACGCCCTGGACAACGTGGATATGGACACCGGTATCGGCACTGAGGATGCCGCTGGTAACGTGCTGAGCGAGGACGTGTACAAGTATGATGAGGCCACTCGTTCCTACTACGCTCTGAACGTAGCCGTAACCAAGGACAACTATGAGGACTTCTTGGACTCCACCGTGATTTGGGAGCCTGTTTCCAAGCAGCTGGACAAGGAGACCAGCCCCGAGAAGAAGGTGTGGCTGAGTGTCTACAACTCCAACGACACCTTCCTGGGCGGCACCTATCAGCCCCTGCTGGAGAAGTATGATGATTTGCTGAACCTGAATGTTGAGTACGTTCAGGGCGATGGTCAGTCTGAGGGTAGTGTGTCCGACCGTCTGACCAACCCCAGCGCCTACGATGCCTTCGCCATCAACATGGTGAAGACCGACAACGCTGTCACTTACACCACCAAGCTGTCTCAGTAATCTGTAGCTACGTGGTAAAATTCCAGTTCGCTAATCAGTTGTAACATACGCTATTAGGGAGAAGGAATTCTCCGTCCAGGAGAAGCGATTCTCACTGTACGGCAGAAGGAATTCTCCCTAATAGTTTGTACGTGATAATCTCGGCAGGGTAACCTGTCAATTTGAAACAGGAGTAACGAGAATGGCAGAAGCAAAGAACGATATTGTCCTGTCAATTCGCGGTATGTGCAAGTCCTTCGGTCGTAACCGGGTGCTGGATCACATCAATCTCGATTTGAAGCGGGGCTCCGTCATGGGCCTGATGGGCGAGAACGGCGCCGGTAAATCCACCATGATGAAGTGCCTGTTCGGTACATACCAAAAAGACGAGGGCAGAATTTACTTTGACGGCAAGGAGATCAACTTCTCCGGCCCCAAGGACGCCTTGGAAAACGGAATTGCCATGGTGCACCAGGAACTGAACCAGTGCCTGGAGCGCAACGTCATGGACAACCTGTTCCTGGGCCGATACCCCACCAAGGCTGGTGTCGTGGACGAGGGTGTCATGAAGAAAAAAGCCGCCGAATTGTTCCGCAAACTGGGCATGACGGTAAACCTGACCCAGCCCATGCGCAACATGTCGGTGTCCCAGCGGCAGATGTGTGAGATCGCCAAGGCCATCTCCTACAACGCCAAGGTCATCGTGCTGGACGAGCCCACCTCCTCCCTCACCGTCAAAGAGGTGGACAAGCTCTTTGAGATGATGCGAATGCTCCGGGATCAGGGCATCTCCCTGATTTACATCTCCCACAAGATGGATGAGATTTTTGAAATCTGTGATGAGATTTCGGTGCTGCGAGACGGTAACCTGGTCATGACCAAGCCCTCCAAGGAGACCAACATGGGCGAACTCATCAGCGCCATGGTGGGCCGTTCCCTGGAAAGCCGCTTCCCCCCCGTGGACAACACTCCCGGAGACACCATTCTGTCGGTGCAACACCTGTCCACCAAGTTTGCTCCTCACCTCCAGGATATTTCCTTCGATGTGAAGGAAGGCGAGATCTTCGGTCTGTACGGCCTGGTGGGTGCCGGCCGTACCGAGTTGATGGAGACCATCTTCGGCATCCGTACCCGTGCCTCTGGCCGTGTGTACTTCCGCAACAAGTTGATGAACTTCAGCACCGCCAAAGAGGCCATCGACCATGGCTTCGCCCTCATCACCGAGGAGCGCAAGGCCAACGGTCTATTCCTCAAGTGTGACTTGACCTTCAATACCACCATCGCCAACTTGAATCAGTACAAGAGCGGTTTGGCTCTGTCCGACCCCAAGATGGTGAAGGCCACCAACAAGGAGATCCGCATCATGCACACCAAGTGCATGGGCCCCGAAGATATGATCACCAGCCTGTCCGGTGGTAACCAGCAAAAGGTCATCTTCGGCCGCTGGCTGGAGCGTGAGCCCCAGATTTTCATGATGGACGAGCCCACCCGCGGCATTGACGTGGGCGCCAAGTACGAGATCTACGAACTGATCATCAACATGGCCAAGCAGGGCAAGACCGTCATCGTGGTCTCCTCCGAGATGCCGGAGATTTTGGGTATCACCAACCGCATCGGCGTAATGTCCAACGGTCGCCTGTCCGGCATCGTCAACACCAAGGAGACCGACCAGGAAGAGCTCTTGAGATTGAGCGCAAAATACCTTTAATGGGAGAAGTTGTATATGGCACCTGTGAAAACAAATATTTTGACGGCTGAGCAGGAGGACAAGCTCCGCCAGTCCATCGACGAGTATGTCGGCAGCATTCAAGCAAAAATCGACGCCCTCCGGGCAGACGGCACTGACAAGGTGCTGGAAGTTCAGAGCAACCTGGACAGCCTGAAGCGGGACCGCATCTACACCAAACAGGAGAAGGAGTCCATCGCTGAGGGTTGGCGCAAGGAACTGGAGAAGGCCAAGGCTGTGGAGGCCAAGAACAAGGCTGAGGTGTCCAAGCTGATTGCCGACGCCGAAACCTATTTGAAGGCCCACTTCAACCAGGACTACTTCCAGTACGTGGCCGCCAGCTGCAAGGAGGAGAAGTCCTTCGCCCAGGAGAAGTATCGTGCCACCGTGGCTGAGCTGAACCAGGAGCACCAGAAGACCCTGTCCAAGCTCACCGACGCCCACGAGATCAAGGACGAGAAGTACGTCCACAAAAACCGCCTCTTTGACGCCAAGATGGCTCTGAATAAGGACCTTCAGGAGGTCAAGGATCGCCGTCATGCCGCCTATGAGCACAAGTTCCACCTCATCGATCTGCTGCGCATGTCCAAGTTCACCGTGGGTGAGACCCTGGCCCAGAAGGTGGAGAACTACCGCTACACCTTCAACACCCGGAACTTCCTGCTGAAGAACGGCCTGTATATAGCCATTCTGGTCATCTTCATCGCCCTGTGCTTCATCACTCCCGCTGTCAAGGGCGTGCAACTGCTGACTGTGAACAACGTGTTGAACATCCTCCAGATGGCCTCTCCCCGTATGTTCCTGGCTCTGGGCGTGGCTGGCCTGATCATGCTGGCCGGTACCGACCTGTCCATCGGCCGTATGATGGGTATGGGCATGACCGCTGCCACCATCATCATGCACCAGGGTGTCAACACCGGCTCTGTGTTTGGCCATGTGTTTGACTTCACCGGCATGTCTGTGCCTGCTCGTGTGGTTCTGGCTCTGGTGGTCTGCATCGTGCTGTGCACCATCTTCACCACCATCGCTGGCTTCTTCACTGCCAAGTTCAAGATGCACCCCTTCATTGCCACCATGGCCAACATGCTGGTCATCTTCGGTCTGGTGACCTACGGCACCAAGGGCGTGTCCTTCGGCGCCATTGAGACCACCATTCCCAGCATGATCATCCCCAAGATCGGCAAGTTCCCCACCATCATCCTGTGGGCTGTGGCCGCTGTGGTCATCGTGTGGTTCATCTGGAACAAGACCACCTTTGGTAAGAACCTGTACGCCGTGGGCGGCAACCCTGAGGCCGCTTCCGTGTCCGGTATCTCCGTGTTCGCCATCACTGTGGGCGCCTTTATCCTGGCCGGTATCCTCTATGGCTTCGGCTCCTGGCTGGAGTGTATC
>CABPXX010000030.1 GCA_902461475.1 uncultured Eubacteriales bacterium
TCGGGATCGTCGTACAGCACCACCTTGGGCACGTCGCAGCCGTCCACGGTGAGGTAGGCCTGGGTGGTCACAGCGCCGTAGGCGTCTGCCAGACCAGAGCCCTGGCTCATATTGATCACATCGGCGCCCAGCATCATGGCGTCTTCCATGCCGGCCACCCAGTCCTCGGTGTAGGCGCCGCCGTTGGTGCCGAACACCTTCATCACCATCAGCTGGGCGTTGGGAGCCACACCCACCACTTCGGACTCGTCCACCTTGTTGGCGGCGGCGATGCCGGCCACGTGGGTGCCGTGGTCGCCCTCGGTGTCGTTGTCGTGGGTAATGTCCAGGCTGTTGTCCACGTAGTTAAAGCCGTAGGCAACCTTGGTGTTGTAGTACAGATCGGCGCTGGTCAGGCCACTGTAGCGCTCATAGGCGTTGAGGCTGGTGAGCACGCCGTCAATGTCGGCCTGGGTCAGGCTGGTGTCCGTGAGTACCTCGTCGGGGAGAGCGGCGAAGTTCTGGTGATCGGTGTCCAGTCCGGTGTCGATGATGGCAATTTTCATGCCCTCACCCTTGTAGCCCTGGGCCCAGGTGTCCTCACGGCCAATCATCTGGCCGTCGGAGATGGTCCGGGGATAGACAATGTTGGAAGAAGGGGTCTCGTCAGTGGAGCAGGGCTCGTACACGGTCTGCATGACCACCTTGTCCACGCCGTCTACAGACTCAATGTCGGACATCTTGCCATAGGGCACGGTGGCAGCCACGCCGTTGACCAGCCAGCTGTACTGGTAGGACACGGTGAGGTCGTCCCCATCCAGGGCGGTTTCCTCGATGTCGGCGATGACCTTGTCCTGGGCGGCCTTGATCTCCTCCATCTGGGCTGCGGTGTCGTTGGAGTACACAGCGGCGCTGTTGGCGGAGACCACGGAGTCGCCGTCCATGACAATGATGACCCGCACGTCCTCGTCAGGAGAGATGGTGTCGTCCAGGTTGTCCTGGGTCACGGCGTCGTCCCGGGTCAGGTCCAGGTCGTAGTCGGAGCCGTCCAGCTGCTCCACTTCCACAACGTTGGTCTGGGAGGTGGAAGTCTCGTTGGAGTCCGCGCTGGCGGCAAAGGCGAAGGGGGCATTGCCCATGGTGACGGAAAGGGTCAGGCTCCCGGAGAGAACCAGGGCCAACAAACGGTTCAGTTTCATTTTGCAGCCCTCCTCTTAGCGTAGATGCCGAAGCCGGCCAGGACGGCCACACACACGGCAACCAGGGCCACATACAGGGTCAGGTTGGCGGTGTCGCCGGTCTCGGGGCGCTCGGTGTTGTCCCCGTCGTCACCGCCCTCGGGGGTGTTGGTGGGGTTGGCGCTGGGGGTGGGCTCGGTGGGCTCCTGGCCCACAGCCACGGCCTCGCCCTGGGCGTCGTTGGCGGTGCCGGAGACGGTCAGGTCATCCGCGGCCACGTCAGTGCCCTGGAAGTTCACCTGGAACAGGGCGGTGAGGTCCTCCTGGGCCTGATAAGTATCCGGGGCAACCCAAGAGATCTTGAGCACGCCCTGGTCAGCCTGGGTGTCATTGACGGCGTACATGGCCACGTACTGGGAGTACTGGTCGTTGTCGCCCTCAAAGTCACAGCCCACATAGGGCAGCTTGTCTGCGTCGAAGGTCACGTCGATGACGCCGTCGGTAACCACAGCGTTGGTCTCGATCACGGCGACGACTTCGCCGGAAGTCTCGTCCACATCGGCCCACAGCGCATCGCCGCTGGCGGCAGAGCCCTGGCCCGCCAACACAGCGCAGCTCAAGGCGGCCGTCAGCATCAGGCTGAGTGCTTTGTTGATGCGTTTCATTGGTATCCTACTTATGTATATTTTTGTATCACAAGGTCCGCTCTGTCCTGGCTGGGCGCTGGCTCCCCCTTTTTCTCCCGTGGAGGAACACGCTCCCGGCCAGATGCCAAGCTTGCCTTGATACAAACAAAAAAAGTTCCGCCGGTGGGTCAGTACTTCACCGCATCGGAGGACAGGGCGGGGTTGGACACCGTCCAGGTGCCCTCGATGCCAGCGCCTACCTCAGCCCACAACAGCCAAGTGGCCATGTCGGCGGTGCCCGCCTGATCGTCCCTGGGGGCGCTGTGGTAGAGCACCACCTGGTTTCCGGTGTCAGTTTGGCGGATGGAATCGATCTCCACATCCACGGAGCCGGAGGACACCGACTCGGTGACCACCACCAGGGCGTGGTCCTGGAAGTAGTCCTCGTCGTATTCCTTCAGCTCCTCATAGTCGGGCAGCTGATCCACGGAGGTGATGTAGTGCACCGAGCTCTCATTGCCATTGTAGGTGATGCGCAGCTTGCCCCGGGCCTCCTCGTCCACGGCGTCGCCGGGGATGGGGGCGAAGTCATCGCCGCCAATGACGTTGCCCACCCCAGAGGTGCTGGTGGGCTGGCTGGAGGTGTTGGCGGAATCGGACGCCGCCGTGCCGGGAGATGTGGTCTGGCTGGGCTGGGAACAGCCGGAGAGCAGCAGGCAGAGCACACACCCTGCGATGAGTAGAGATTTCAAAGGAACCATGACAGCCTCCTGTAAAAATATTCTGCATATTCATAAAATATGCATATGTATTCATTCAACCGATGTTTAATCTATCACTGGGGCCTACCCCTGTCAATCGTGTCCTGACAATTTATGGCTGATTCTTACAATTTTGTCTATTGTTCGCATAAAGTGTGGAGGATAACCAAGGGAAAAGGTACATTGGAAACTTTCCGATGGACCTTGCAAGATAAAAATTTAGTATTTTATCACTTTATCAAAAAGAGAAGGGCGATATGCCAGGATATGGGGGGAAGTGGGTATTTGGGCAAAAATACTATAGGAATGAATTTTTACAAAAGGATGTCTGAATCGTCTATGCGACTCCAGAAACTTTGAAAGAGCTGTTTGTCGCAGTCCCTTTTGTTTGGGTGATTATCAGCATGCTTTGGTTTGATTCATGGGCCAGAACGGCAGCAGTCCCACACATACCCCAATCAGAGCCGGGACCACCCAGCCCAGCCCAAGGGCATACAGGGGCAGAGATTCTTTCGCCCACTGGGTGAGCACAAAGGAAATCCCGGCGGTGTCCAGAGCGTGGATGAAGGAGGCGAGAAACGCCATGACCATACCGCCCACATACACCATGCGCCGGTGTGCGATATGCTTTTTAAAGAAGGACAACACGATCAGCACCACGCTCACGGGGTAGATCATCATCAGAACGGGCAGAGAGAAGCGGATGAGCTGGGACAGGCCAACATTGCTGATGACAAAGCTGAAGAGACACACCGCCGCCGCAATCTTTTTATAGGACACGGAGGGGAGAAGTTGGGTGAAATAGTCGGCAAAGGACGTGGTCAAGCCGATGGAGGTGGTGAGACACGCCATCAGCACCGCAAGGCCCAAAATGAGCCCACCCACGGGACCGAAGAGGGAGGTGGTCAGAGCGTGGAGCAAGGCGCCGCCGTTGGAGAAGGAGGTGGCGGTGATAGCTCCGGCGTAGGAGAGCATAAAATACACCACGGACAAAAACAGGGCTGCTCCAATGCCGCAGAACACGGTGTATTTTACAATGCCCTTTTTATCCTGCACCCCGTAGCCCTTTAGGGCGTTGATGACAATAATGGCAAAGGCCAGCCCCGCTGGGCCGTCCAGGGCCAAATAGCCCTCCATCATGCCTTTGAAAAAGGGGGTGGAGCTGTAGTCCTGCTGGGGAGCGCCCAGGGAGCCGTAGGAGATGGCGGCGGTGTCCACCGGCTCGGTGAACAGGCAGCCCAGGAAGATCACCAGGATGCTGAGAAGCAAAATGGGGGTCATGTATTGGCCCACCACGTCCACCACCTGGCTGGGGTTGCTGCTGAGATAGTAGGTGAGGGCAAAGAAGCACCCGGTGAAGAGCAGGGAGAAGGCCCAGGTGTATTCTTGGGGGATGTAGGGCAGCAGGGCCAGCTCAAAGGAGGCGCTTCCGGTGCGGGGCATGGCAAACAGGGGGCCAATGAGCAGGTAAATGCCCACGGAGAGGCACAGGGCAAATTTTTTGCTCACCAGGGATCCCAGATCACTCATGGAGGAGCCCACCAGCACCACGGCGATCATGCCTAGAATGGCGATGCCTGCGTCGGTGAGGATGAAGCCTGCCAGAGCGGCCAGGAAGTTGTCTCCGGCCAGCTGGCCCATGGCTGGGGGGAAAATCATGTTTCCCGCCCCGAAAAAGATGGCAAACAGGGTCAGGGAGACGGAGAGGAGTTGTTTGAGGTTGAGGTTTTTCATAGAGAGGAGTTCCTTTTTATGTGTGTCTTTTCGGTATATTGTAAGTGCTTTTTCAGTAGAAATGTCGTGATAGAAACAAAATCAAAGCTCCATCAGCTCAGGACAAGAAATATGGAAATGCCCACAAAAATAAGAAGCCCAATCAGTATGATTACTATGATATACCGCAGGAGTTTTGGGGTTTTGTCGCTGGTTAGGGTGTTAAGACATAACTCTTCCAATAGAGCTGCAAGAAGATCTCCCACGAATATCACACCCTTTCGCCGTGGTCAGTTTTTGTTGTGGGGCCTAGGAAGGATAGGATTTCCTGAACGGCGGCTTCTCTGGAGCCAAAGAAGCTGGCGTTGGTGGATACGGGACACCAGTAGTAATATTGTGGGCCGTAATAGTCGTCCACACATTTTTCGTGTATCAGGTAGGTAAAAATCCCATTGCTGCAATACAGTTCGGCATATTTATCCCGGTTGTCAT
Source organism: uncultured Eubacteriales bacterium (assembly GCA_902461475.1). Classification (GTDB taxonomy): domain Bacteria; phylum Bacillota; class Clostridia; order Oscillospirales; family Oscillospiraceae; genus Enterenecus. The sequence continues at coordinate 4,750 of CABPXX010000030.1, forward strand.
TGATGAATACTTCCAGGGCTTCCGGGTCAGGACAAATTTCGGGGTCTGTGGTAGGGGGTGGGGAAGGGGGCTTTTTTCGGAAAATACGGAAGAACTTCATGGCACACCTCCATGCGGAGCATTACAGAATGAAATACAGGGCGAGCGCCCCGGAAAACATAACCATAAATGCCCAATGGTCAGCGCGAGAGTCTTGCTGTACCCCTTAGGCTGAATTTCACCCATTTCATCCAGCTGTTTAATGATTGGATGCAGGGACACAAAGTAAATCCCGATGGAAACAATGGTGGCGATCACCGCACAGACGGTAATGATCTCATTGCCGAACAGCACCACCACAACCAAAAGAGCCAGAAAAATCAACTTACAGTTGGCCACCCAATTCACCAGATACTGCACAAACAGCCGATCCGATTCCCGATTCTGGGCGGCATACCACTGTTTGAAGGTATTCATGCTGTTGCCATACTTGAAATTGGGCTTGAAATACAGAATGAGGATGTTGGATAGCTCCATGACCACAAAGATCAGGATTGCAACTTTCAAAATCATCAGCATGGTTTCCCGCCTCTCCTTAGGTTTTTGAGAGTGAAACGACGGTTTCAATATGTGCCGTTCTCGGGAACAAATCCACAGCCTCCGCCCGCTGGGCCACATAGCCCAGAGCGGCAAACCGCTTCAAATCCCGGCCCAGGGTGGCGGGGTCACAGGATACATACACCACCCGGGGCGGAGCCATGCGGGCGATGGTGTCCACCACGTCGGGGGCCAACCCCTTCCGAGGCGGGTCCACCACGATGACGTCGGGGGTGATGCCCTCCTGCTCCAGCTGGAGGGCCAGCTGGGAGGCGTCGCCGCACAGAAAACGGGTCTTATCTGCTAAACCGTTGCGGCGGGCGTTCTCCTTGGCATCCTCGATGGCTTTGGGCACCACTTCCACCCCAATGACGTTTGCGGCGTGTTCCGCCATGGTCAGGGAGATGGTGCCGATGCCGCAGTACAGGTCCACCACTGTCTCGGTGCCCGTGAGGCCCGCAAACTCCACCGCCCGGCTGTATAACACCTGGGTCTGGGGCTGGTTGATCTGGAAGAAGGAGGGGACGGACAGCCGGAAGGTGTGGCCGCACAGGGTCTCTTCCAGCCAGTCCTGGCCCCGCAGCGTGTGGTACTCGGTGCCCAAAATTACGTTGGTTTTCCGGGTGTTTACCGACAAAACCACCCCCACCAGGGAGGGAACGGCCGCTCGCAGCGCCGCCACCAGTTCGTCGGCATGGGGCAGTTTTTTCCCGTTGATAATGAGGCAGCACAGCACTTCCCCGGCCTGGTTGGTGCGCAGATACAGGTGGCGCACCAGCCCCTTCCCCGTCTTTTCCTGGTAGGGAGGAATGCGGTACTGTTTCATCCAGTCCGCCACCACCTGGCGGCACAGGCTGTCCACCTGGGGCTGGAGGTGACAGTGGGGAATGTCGATGACCTGGTGGGTGCGGGAGCGGTAGTAGCCGATGCCGTCCCCGCTCACCGGGAATTGTACTTTGTTGCGGTAGCCCTGGGTGTTTTCTGCCCCGTGAATGGCGGACACAGGCAGGTCCAGACCGCCCAGGCGGTGGAGGGCATCCTCCACCCGCTGGCGCTTGGCGCAGAGCTCCTCCTCATAGGTTATGTGGCGGAACTGACAGCCCCCGCACTGGCGGTAGTGGGGGCAGTCCGGTTCTACCCGGGCGGGGGATGGAGTGCGTAGCGTAGCGATGTGGGCCCAGGCGGCGTTGTGGCCCACGTGCTCGATGCCCACGTCCGCCTCTTCGCCCCGGACCGCTCCGTGGACAAAGACCACCATACCGTCAATGCGGGATACGCCGGTGCCGTCGCTGGCATAGCTTTCAATATGGGCGGGGTAAATCTTCCCTTCTTGCAGTGCCATGGCGGTCATCTCCTACCGCCAGCCTTTCGGCGGCGGCCGGGGCCGCCTGCTGCTTGTGCAGCTTGTGGAGCTGCTTTTTCCGGCGGTTGGAGAAGCGGTCCTCCTCGCTGTAAATGCAGCCGCAGTATTTTTGCATATACAGACCCAGCGCCCGGGCCTGTTCCTGTCCGTCCCTGAATCGGGGACGGAAGTCATAGGGCAGAAAGTCCACCCCGTATTTTTTGCCCACCTTTTCTCCAATCTCGCACATTAGCTCCCGGTTTTGATAGGGAGAGATGAGCAGGGTGGAGGTGAAGGCGGAAAAGCCCCGCTCAGCCGCGGTCTTGGCGGTCTCCTCAAAGCGGCGGGCGTAGCACCAGGAGCACCGGGCGTCGGAATTGGCTGCCACGGCGGCGGTGAACTCCCGCAGACCGTAGTCGTCCAGCTCTACCAGGGGCAAATCAATGTCCTGGGCGTACTGGCGCAGGGTGTCCCGGCGGGCCTTGTACTCCAGGAAGGGGTGAATGTTGGGGTTGTACCAGAAGCCGGTGGGGGCGTGGCCCTCCTCCCGGAGCTGCTGAATGCAGGCCACCGAACAGGGGGCACAGCAGATGTGAAGAAAAATATTCATAGACGCTCCTTTAAGCCCATGGCAGTGGGATGAATGGGCCTTTTTGACGTGTTTTCTGTCATTATACCATGTCCCTTCTCACCCCGCAACAAAGAGGACGGGGCAGAAGGGCAGGGCTTCCCAGAAACATACATTTACTTTTGCATGCAAAAGTGTTAGGATAGAGTTACCCGAAATTTGTGGAAGAAACACGAGTGCGGACAACCAGGCCCGCCGACGGTAAGCGGAGCCCAACAGAGGAGGAGATAACATGCGGTTTTGTGAGTATTGCGGCGCACCCCTGGAGGATGGACAGCTGTGCACCTGCCCTCAGGCCCAGCAACAGCAGCAGGAGCCACCCACGACCCAGCCGGAGAGCGCTCCGGTGGAGCAAACCCCGCCCCAGCAGCCCGCCACCCCGCCGGAAGAGCAGGGGTACAGTTATGGACAGCCCCAGGGCGACCAGACAACCCCCGAAGAGCAGCAGCCGGAGTCCACGGTCCAGCCGTCGGAACCCAGCGGCCAACCGCCGGAGTACAACTACCAGCAGCCGGGAGCTGACACCCAGCAGAATAGCTATGGGTATCAACAGCAGCCCTCTGGGTACGGCTATCAACAGCCTGGGCCGCAGCAGCAGTCTGGCTATGGCTATCAGCAGCAGCCCGGCGGATATGGCTACCAGCCCCAGGGCGGGCAGGGCCAGCCGGGGAGCCAGAACGCCCAGCAGTTCGCCCAGATGGGCCGACAGGTGCGGGACACCACGGTCCACGCTGCCAAGAGCCTGAAACCCTTCTTTGCCCAGTATTGGGCTTCCCCCGTCCAGGCCATCCGCACCGCCGTGGCAGAGAAGAACCTCACTGTGGCGGTGACCCTCTCGGTAATCCGGGGGGTGGTGGTCATCGCTCTGTTGTGGAATGTGGTGGGCCAAGTGGCTGGCAGCATCCGCAGCACAATCGGGCCTTTGAGCAGCCTGGGCAATCTGATGGGCAGCAGCTCCGTTATGACGGTGCGGGGCAACCCCCTGGGCAGCATCCTGTTTGGCCTCATCATTGCAGTGGTGGGCATGGCCCTGTTTACCCTGGTGCTCTTTGCCCTCACCCGCATCTTTAAAAGCGGCGGCAGCATTCTGGACATGTACATCGCCAACAGCGCCAACGGCGGCGTGACCACTGTGGTGCTGTTTTTGGCCTTTGTGTGCGCCTTCTTCTCTCTAAATGTGGCCGTGGGCCTGGTGGTTCTGGCCTGCTTCACAGCGGTGGTGTGCGGCAGCTTGTCTGCCCAAGCGGTGTGCGGTGACCAGAGCAGCGGAATGTTCTGGCTGTGCTACCTGGGTGGTATGCTGGTGATCCTGGCGGTGAGCTGGTGGATTGTTCCCCCCTGTGTGATTCAGACGGTGGGCGGCATCACCCTGACCTTGGATGGCAGTAGTATCACCATCCGGGAGTTCCTGGAGAGATTCCTGTCCAACGGGCTGGCTGGCCTGTTCTCTCAGTTGTTCTACTAATAATAAAATGGGGACGTTGCCTCGGCAACGTCCCCATTTTTTGAGACGATATTAGGACTTTTTACCCTTCTGGGCCTTCATGCGCTGCTCATGGTTGAGGATGCGTTTGCGCAGACGCAGGTTCTCAGGGGTGACCTCCAGAATCTCGTCGTCGGCCAGGAACTCCAGGCACTGCTCCAGGGAGAGAATGCGGGGGGGCACCAGGCGCAGGGCCTCGTCGGAACCGGAGGCACGCATGTTGGTCAGCTGCTTTTTACGGCAGACGTTGACGGTGATGTCCTCCATCTTGGGGCACACGCCAACCACCATGCCCTCGTACACGGGTACGCCAGCGCCGATGAACAGAGCGCCACGGTCCTGGGCGGAGAACAGGCCGTAGGCCACGGACTCGCCGGTCTCGTGGGCCACCAGGGAACCGGTGTTGCGGCGCTGAATCTCGCCCTTGTAGGGCACGTACTTCTCAAAGACGGAGGCCATGATGCCCTCGCCCTTGGTGTCGGTCAAGAACTCGTTGCGGTAGCCGAACAGGCCAC
>CABPXX010000031.1 GCA_902461475.1 uncultured Eubacteriales bacterium
GCTCGGTGTTAAGGGCTACACGGAGTCTCTGGAGCGGTTTGACCGCCACATCTGCATCAGCTCCTTTAAGCTGATTTTGGATGCAGTGAAGCAAAACCTGGGGGTCAGCTTCGTCTATGAGGCTTTGGCGGACAGCGACCCCCAGCTGGGCAAGTTCTGGATGGAGGGAGACCCCATTATCCGGGAATTTAACATTGTATACTTAAAAAATACCGACCCACAGGAGAAAATCCGGCTCTTTCTCCAGGGTTAAAACCAAGAGCTGTCGCAGATGCGGCAGCTCTTACTTTCATATTGACTTTAATTTTATTAAAGTATATAATCAATATTATTAAAGAAAGGAGGGTATGCCTCGTGGCTTTGGACATCATGCCCGAGTGGATGGCCAATCTAGAGGAGGAAGACCTGGCGTTTATCAAAAAGTTTCTCCTCGCCTCCGGGTCTTTGAAGGAGATGGCCCGTCAATATGGGGTGACCTACCCTACAGTTCGGCTGCGTCTGGACCGACTGATTCAGAAAATTCAACTCAGCGACCAAGTGGAGGGCGAGCCGTACATCGCCCTCATCAAGCGGCTGGCCCTCCAGGATAAGCTGGACTTTGACACTGCCAAGTTGCTCATCACCCAGTACAAAAAACAACAAGGAGGACCATGATATGTTCAATCCCATAAACGCCCTCATCACCCTTGCCTTGCTGGTGGGCATCGTTCTTCTGCAAATCTTCCTCTCCCGCAGGGAGAGCCGCTGGCCGGGGCTGGTGCTGCCCAGTCTCACCTTTCTCTTTAGTCTGTGCGTCACCTTTGGGGCCGCCCTATACGCCTATGTGCCCACGGAGCATCAGAGCTTTGGTGACATTCTTATCCCCAACCTCCTGCTGTTTTTGATGTACAACATTCCCACCTTGGTGCTGTTGGGCATCTACTTCGCCTGTCGGGAGAAGTACAGCCGGAAACAACAGCTGGACAAGATGAACATTCAAGACCTGGACGGTTGACGGCCCCCGCAGAATGGGATACACTGGACTTGAATCTGAGGGGTAACTGTCCCCCCACCCAGGAAAGGAGTGTCTCCCCATGAGAAAGCAATGGTTGATGGGCCTGGCCCTGAGCCTGGTCCTGCTGGCTGGCTGCTCTGCCTCCAATGTGGTCAAGACCTATGACAGCGAAGAAGACGGCGTGATGGTCACCTACCAGGAGCTGAAGGATGGCACCTGGAAATGCGAGAACACCGTGTACCCGTACCGTCTGGAGCTCACCGGGCGACAGCGCCTTGCCGTGCAGGACTCCACCTTTGTGGTGCTGAGCCAGCGGGAAGACGTCACCTTCGAGGAGGTCTCCCAGGCACTGGTGAGCAGCGTGGCCTCCCTTGACCCAGTGGACTATATCTTGGTTGAAATGAATTGAGCGGGATGGTTTTACCCCCACAAATAAGGCCCGCCCTCTGGAATGGCACCATGCGATTCCAGGGGGCGGGCTTTTTCTCTGCTGGACAAAGGCTCCATGAGCATGTAAACTGGGGGTTGCAACCAATACTTGCCCAAATGCAACCCACTTGCGGTTTCTTTCTGGGCAAAAACTCGATAACATTTGAGGTGTCAATATGGTACTGTCAGAAAAACTAGCGGCACTGCGAAAAGAGCATGGCTATTCTCAGATGCATGTGGCGGAGTGCCTGAACGTGTCCCGCCAGGCCATCTCCCGGTGGGAGGTGAGCAGCTCTGTTCCCTCCACCGAAAACCTGTTGGAACTCAGCCGCCTGTATGGGGTTTCCCTGGATGAATTGGTGGGGCACGATGTCGCAGAGAAAGCCTCCACTGCTCTGGAACATCAAACCGCAGCACCAGAGCCCACTTTTCAACCGCAGAACACAGACATCTTTGTGATTCCAAAGAAAAGGCTTTGCCTTGTTTGTGCCATTGTGTGTCTGATTTTTCTATGCCTGCTGGCCATATGTTTGTGGATGTCCAATCATCAGCAAAATGGAGATATAGTCGACATAGACTCCATACAAAACGAGGGCATCGTCACCCCAGATGAAACTTTTGAGTTTGAATAAGTATATGATGGATATGACTATGAAACAAATAACTGAAAAAATTTTGATATCATCCATCTCCCTTGGATTGGTCTTTCTATGCTGTACGGGAGCCATTGCCTCAGAGTACAGTGCGGAAAGTCGTGATAAAACTGTGCTCTGCACACAGGTCACTCAATTACAAGCAGAAAACTCCCCCATTGTTGATAGTTTCAGGCTGGACTCTACCCGGGCAACCAATCGTTTGGACATTACCATCGATGCAGGAAAGCTTCTCAAAGCTGACACTCCGTTTTCTCTAGAGGTTGGGGAAACGGTTTCCATGAACTTCACCTACTCACCAAGAAGCTCGTCTATTTCTGCTGGTCTAATTGATAGTAATGGGTATTTTTATAGTTTTACTGAGAATTCTGGCACCATAAATAAGACCATTCGAGTGCGTAAAACTGGGAAGTATTACTTAGCTTTTCGGAACAACTCTAACGTATCTGTTCAAATTATGGGTTTTGTCTACTACTGACAAATAGGTGCATTACGAGAAAGTAGGGATATGAAATGCAGAAATTTATTTTTTAAATTGCCATCGACAGCAAGTTGGCCTTATTTTCAGGAAATAAATCTTCAAGGCATAAACTTATTGTTCGCAAACTGATTTATAGTTAGTTGAGAGGAGGTTGTTTTATGAAAAAATTTATTACAATATTGTTATCCTTGTGTATGGTTTTATCAACATCGTTACTTTCATTTGCTAGTGAAAGTGATAATTCCGTTGTTATTTCTCAATTATCTGTTCCAGAAGCCCTTGCAGATTCATCCATCGTAGACTTTTTAAACGATACGGGCGAAATGACAGAACTGCTTGAAGCACAAAAAGAAATAAGGGCATATTTCTATCAAACTGCATCCAACTATACAAACAGTACTAATATTCTCTCCGATGTTAGTCCAAGTGACGTTCAAGAAATTTCAGAGCAGTATGCTCTTTCTCTTCCTTCCGAGACCGAAACCGGAACTATCGACAATGGTACATTGTATGTAGAAAAGAACTCACGCGGTTCAATCATCGACATATGGTATATTTATTATCCAATTACAGACAAATCGATATCAGTCAAAGCAGCCATGGTTGATGCTGACAATCCACTTGGCGTTGTTTCTGGTACCCTTATGTGCTACACTTTAAACAATACGACCTGGCAGCTTCGTAGCTCTACTGTTTTCTCTAAGTCTAATGTAACAAACGGTGTTATTTCCACATGGAATATAACAAAATGGGGTGTTAAGGAAAAGTTTGAATATTCTACCCGGGTATATGATAATGGCAGAGAACACTCCTATAACAATAAAAACAAAGAAGACAGAGTTCGATATAATTTTGATGCACAACCCTATAATAAATTTACTGCAAATGGAGGTAATCGCCATCATTTTATACCTGCAAATTCTTTACTGAGAAATGGTTTTAATACAAATACAGCCTACTGTATTCGCATGATGGTAGCCGATCACAAAAAAACCGGAAGCTGTGGTAATTCTTCATATGTCGCTACAGTAACCTCCCTTCTTCAAGCAAAAAAGTATCGTGAAGCACTTCAACACGAGGTCAATGACTTAAAATCCAAACCGGACTCGGAAGGTTACCACGGTAGCTTGCAGCAAAAATACTATAACGAAGTGGTTACCTGTTTGGTGGAGTATGAAAAACTGTTTGGTTTACGCTAATGAACAGATTATATATGAAATCTCTTAGTATAGCTTATCATCAGGGCATCGGCCCCTTAAAGCTGGGAATGTCGCCCCAGGAGATTTTGACCGCCGTGGAACAGCTTCGTGCGGAGGCCCAGCTTCCCACCTCCACCCCGGTGGACATATCCAGAGAAACAGTGGGTCCCCTCACCTGCATCCGCTACCAGGGGGATGAGTTCTTCTTTCTGGTACACTATTACCAGGACCGGGCGGTGGAGATCGGGGTAGACGGAGAACTGAGCCACCACCTTCCCATTCTCCTGCATGGACTGAAGGTATTTCAAACCCCGGCGGAAGACCTGGTAAACACCTTAAAAGCCCACAGCGCCTGTATCTATGATCTGGAGGATGAACAGCTCAGCACGGAGTACCTGTTCCCCCAGCTGGGCCTGCGCCTGTGGCGGGAGATGCCCTTTCACCCCAAGCTGCTCTCTGACCCAGCCTACTGTGAAGAGATGGCCATGGTCTTGGATGAAATGAACGCCTACCTGTATTTCCAGTTGATTTCCGTCCTAGATTGGGAGACTCTGGAGCAGGTTCAGCCACCGGGATATCTATTTCAATAGGGAAAGCCCTTCTGCTCCATGGCAGAAGGGCTTTCTTATCTATAGATCTCGATTGTACAGCTTGTCCACGAACTTCCGGCCCCCCACCATAAACAGCAGGATGGCCGCCACGTCCGCCACCTCCAGCAGGAGGATGACGTGGCGCTCGTCCATGCCCTCGGCCAGCATTCCGGCCATGAGGGTGCCTGCCACGCCCCCTAGGGAGCACAGCATCTGGAAGGTGCCGTTGAACCGGGCCCGCTTGGTGTCCGGCACATAGGACTGGGTGGCGGCAATGCGGATGTTGTAGCTGGTAACCCCCAGCACCCCGGTGACGAAAAAGGCCACGGCCATGAGGGGGATGGGCAAATACAGCTCAATAGCCGCATTCAGCCCCACCACAAAGTATACGCATAGGGCAATGCGGAACTTCAAGTGGGTGGGAAAATGCACCTTGTAGTGGATGAGACCGCCGATGAGCCGCCCAATGACCGCAGCGTTGGAGACAATGGCATACAGAGTCACCGCCGCCACCGGCCACATGATATACAGGTAGGCATGGCTGCGGAAAAAGGGCAGGTGCAGGGTACCGCCGCCGCTTCCGGCAAAGTTGCTCACCGTGAAGTACAGCGTCACCGCCAGAAGACCCTTCTCGGAGAGGATGTAGGCCATGCCCTCCTTGAAGTCCACGCCGAACTGCCGCAGAGGGTTCTGACTCTGCACCGGGGCGGCCTTGTCCATGTGGGTCTCCTGGTAGCGGATGGTGCGCTCAAAGCAGGCGGCGATGAAGAAACTCACGCCATCCAGGGCCAGCAGGGGCAGGATGGTGCCCATGCGGTCATAGATGAGGGCCGCAATGGGGGAGGTCATGGCCGCCAGAGGCCAGAGCAGACTGGAGATGGAATAGGCCTTGGAGAAGTTTCCTTCCGTAATGAGGTTGGGATAGAAACTGTCATAGGCCACGGAATACACGCTGTTGATGGCGCCGGTGACGAGGCAGAATGCCAGCAGCAACACGTAGTTGAACCAGCCCTGACTCATGAGCAGGAACATCAACAGGTAGAGAAAGGCGGACAAGAAGTCCAGCCGGTAAATCACCTTCTTCCGGCTCATCCGGTCCAGGTACGGCCCCGCCAACAGGGGGACCACCAGCACCGGGAGCTGGAAACAGATGTTGAAAATTGCGTATAAAAGGGTGGACCCGGTATAGTCCAGCACCATGATACTCATGGCAAAGCCGGACAAGGTACTGCCCACCATGGACACCACACTGCCCAATGTGATGATGGTGAAGTCCCGGGTCCACAACGTAGACGGGGTACTCAAAACTCTCCTTTCTCGCAGAACAATACGATTGGAAAACCCGCTCTTTCGTGGTATAATAGCCGCACAACGGCTATTATGCCAGGATTTCAATTGCCGTTTTTCTCACCCCTTACGGGGCAACCGAAAAACTTGGCATATATACCATTCCAGCTCCGCCGAAATGGTATATTGTCAGGGAATCCACCAAGGAGGGGTTCTCCCATGAAACGCAGTAAACGACTCACTCTCTTGTGGGCGGTGCTGGTAGCCCTGGTGCTGCTCACCGGAGCCATTGCCGCCCCCATTTTGTGCCGCTCCTTCTACTATGCCCACATCGATGCGCTGGACCTCACCGAGCAGATCGGCCTGTCTGAGACCGAAATCCGCCGGGCCTATAACGAGATGATGGACTACTGTACCGGCGGCGACACCTTTTCCACCGGCATCCTCCCCCATTCCCAGGAAGGGGCCAGCCACTTTGCCGACGTGCGGGGTCTGTTTTTGCTGGACCTGCGGCTGTTGGCTGTGGGTGTGGCGGCGTGTGTGGTGCTCTTCGTCCTCACCCGCCTTCTAAAACGCCGATGTGCGCCCATTTTGGGCCGTGGGCCCGGATTCTGGGCGGGGGCCGGGCTGGGGGTCAGCTTCGCCGTGATTGGCGGCCTGGCCGCCCTGGACTTTGACCGGGCCTTTGTGGTCTTTCACCACCTATTCTTCCCCGGCAAAGACAACTGGCTCTTTGACCCCAACACCGACCCCATTATTTTCATTCTTCCCCAGGTGTTTTTCCGCAACTGCGCCCTCTTGATTTTAGGGCTGTTGCTGGTGGGATGTATTGTGATGATTGTCTGGGATTTCGTCAGGCCAAAGGCACGGCCCTGAGGCAGTCCCGCACAATCTCGTCTGCGAGGCTTTGCGGAAATTTTTCACCCATATTTCGTTGCGCCTTCTTGCAATACATCAAGTATTGCTGCAAAGCCGCGCCTCATCTGGATGTAAAATTTACTCACAAATCCTTCTTGCCGAATTGTACGGTACTGCCTTGAACGCCTCCCCCACTTCCACAGCGGAAAAGCCACCTGCGGAAATCTCGGTGATTCTAGCCCCGAAGGGCACCTCCTGGCCCTCCGGCAGCAAAGCGTGGACGGTGACGTGGTCGGTATAGTCCACATCCCCCACCACCCCATTGAGGGCGGTGACCTCCAGCTTCACCCGCTCAAAGAAATTATAGGGGCAATCCACGGTGACTTCCACCCAGCGGCGTACCACCGAGATGCCCGACTCATCCAGGGCCATTTTCGAGGCCTGGGTATAGGCCCGCACCAGGCCCCCGGCCCCCAACAGAATACCGCCAAAGTAGCGAGTGACCACACAGCAGACGTTGGTCACTCCTTCTTTTTGGAATACCCCCAGCATGGGCTGGCCCGCCGTGCCCTGGGGCTCGCCGTCGTCGGAGTAACGTACCGCGCCGTCCTTGACGATGTAGCACCAGCAATTGTGCCGGGCGTCGTGATATTTCTTCTTGGCCCACTCGATGCAGGCCCGGGCCTCCTCCTCGGTCTCAATGGGCCACACGTGGCCGATGAACTCCGAGCGCTTTTCCACCAGGGTGGCCTGGGCCTCCCGGGTGGGGATGAGGTATTCACTCATGTTGTTTCAGTCCTCCCAGTCCTCTTTGTGGGGCTTCCACCCCTCCACCAGAGGGCCCAGCCGTCCGATGGTCTTGGGGGTACACACCGCCACCACGTCAATGGTCTCGGTGTAGTCCACCTTCTCCACCTTGCTCTCCCGATACAGGGTGTCCAGCAGGCCTCCCTGGTCGTAGGGCAGGCGGATGGTGACCCGGCGCGCCCCGGTGTCCAGACGGCGACCAATGGCCTCCAGCAGCTGGGGCAGGCCTGCCCCTGTCCGGGCGGAGATGGACACAATGTCCTCTCCGTGGGGGAGAATCTCCGCCGGGGCCAGGTCGCACTTATTAAAGACCTCCAGGCGGGGGGTATCAGCAGCGCCCAGCTCCAGAATGAGCCGGTCCACCACGTCCGCCTGCTCCCGCCACAGGGGGTCGGAGGTGTCAATGACGTGGAGCAGCAGATCTGCAAAGGTCAGCTCCTCCAGGGTGGCTTTGAAGGCGTCCACCAGCTGGTGGGGCAGCTTGGAGATAAAGCCCACGGTGTCGGAGATGAGCACCGTGCAAGTGTCCGAGATCTCCAGCATCCGGGTGGTGGTGTCCAGGGTGTCAAAGAGGCGGTTGTTGGCGGGAATGTCCGCCCCCGTGAGGGCGTTGAGCAAGGTGGACTTTCCGGCGTTGGTGTAGCCCACGATGGCCACCACCGGCACCTCGTTTTTCTCCCGGCGCTCCCGCTGGGTGGCCCGCACCCGACGCACATCCTTCAGTTCATCCTCCAGCTTGGCAACTTTCCGGTGGATGTGGCGGCGGTCGCTCTCCAGCTGGGTCTCACCGGGGCCACGAGTACCGATGGCGCCCTCCTGCCGCTCCAGGTGCTTCCACATACCGGTCAGGCGGGGCAGCAAATACTTGTACTGGGCCAGCTCCACCTGCAAGCGGCCCTCGCTGGTGCGGGCCCGCTTGGCGAAGATGTCCAGAATGAGGGCTGCCCGGTCCATCACCGTTACCCCCAGCTCCTCGGTGAGTACTCGCTGCTGAGAGGGCGAGAGGGGGTTGTCAAAGATGACAATGTCCGCCCCCAGGGTGCCCACCAGCTCCTTGATCTCGGCGGTCTTACCCTCGCCGATGAAGGTGCGGGGCTCAGGGTTGGGCCTGTTTTGCAGCACAGTGCCCAGGCAGGTGCCCCCGGCGGTGTCCAGCAGAGCTGCCAGCTCCTCCAGGGTCTCCTCGGTGGCGTTCTCCTCCCTGGTGAGGCTGGGGGCGTTGAGCCCCACCAGGATGGCGCGGTTAATTTCTTTTACTTGTGTATCTTCGAACATAGGTCCTCCTGTAAACGGGTTACTCCTTCACCAGGGCCTCCACAATCTCCCCGATGTACATGGTGTGGTAATCTCCCTCCGGGTACCACTTCTCCCGCACGTCCTCCGGGATGTAGGAGGGATTCATGCGCTGGGCCATGCGCTTGCGGCACACCAGCACCATGTCCGCTTCTTCAAAATACGGGGCGTCCCCCGCTGCTGTGGCCACGGTGAAGCCGCACTCTGCCACCTTGTCCACATCTCTGCCGCTCTTGGACCCGCACAGGGCCAACTGAGGACGGTACTCAGGGCCAAAGAAAGAAAGGGTGAAATACTCCTCACGGTCCACAAACTCCTTGGTGTACCGCTGGGGCCGGATATAGGCAATGGCAATGGGGCTGCCCCACAGGATGCCCAGGCCACCCCAGGAGGCGGTCATGGTGTTGCAGTCTTCCTTGTCCCCGGCGGTAATGAGCATCCACTGGTCACCAATGGCGGAAAAGACGTTAAATTCCAACTCCTTGGGTTCCACTTTTTTCAACATGATGGTAGCCTCCTTGTATCTTTGATAGTTTCATTATATGCACCTTTGCATAAAAAGACAAGGAGACGTTGCACACTGCAACGTCTCCTTAAAAGAAACCATAAGATTAGCCCAAACCGAACTTCTTGTTGAAGCGGCTGACACGTCCGCCGGTGTCCACCATCTTCTGCTTACCGGTGTAGAAGGGGTGACACTT
>CABPXX010000032.1 GCA_902461475.1 uncultured Eubacteriales bacterium
TGGTCCAGCTCAGCAGCCACTTGGAGTCCTGGCAGCTGACGATACCGCCGGTGACCACATTGCCGGTCCGGGGGTCTCGCTTGCAGATGTTGGTGATATAGGAGAGAATCTTGTCATCCAAAGTGGTGATGGTGGCAGACTCCCAATTGGTCTTGGACACGTCGGAGCAGAACTTCTCCGGGCGGCCAAAAGCGGGGTCCTGCCGGGCGATGTTCTTCCACAGGTTCCAGCAGCCGCTGGTGCGCACCAGAGCGTCCCCATTGGGGGCGTGGTCCTGGTCGCCGTAGATGGTCCCCTCGGTGCAGGAGCCGTTGGTGACAAACACCAGGTCCTGCTCGGTGAGCACAATGCCCTTCTCCACCCCCTTGACCTTGCACTCGATGGCGGTGGCCACCTTGCGGCCCTGCTTGATGTCAAAGAGCACGTTGGTCACTTCGGTGCCGAACTGGAAGTCCACCCCGGCATCCTCCAGATACTTCTGCATGGGGAGAATGAGGGATTCATACTGGTTGTAGCGGGTAAACTTCAGGGCGCTGAAATCGGGCAGGCCCGCAATGTGGTGGATGAACCGCTGGAAATACAGCTTCATCTCCAAGGCACTATGCCAGTTTTCAAAGGCGAACATGGTGCGCCAATACAGCCAGAACGTGGACTCAAACACCTCGTCGTCAAACACATCCTCGATGGTCTTGTCGTACAAGTCCTCGTCGGGGGTTAAAAACAGCTTGACGATCTCCATGCATCCCTCCTGGCTGAGCCGGAACTGCCCGTCGGTGTGGGCGTCCTGGCCCCGGTTGACGGTGGCACGACACAGAGAGTAGTTGGGATCGTGCTTATTGAGCCAGTAAAACTCGTCCAGCACCGAGGCACCGGGCTTCTCCAGAGAGGGAATGGATCGGAACAGGTCCCACAGGCACTCGAAGTGGTCCTCCATCTCCCGGCCGCCCCGCATGACATAGCCACGGCTGGGGTCAAAGATGCCATCGCAGGCACCTCCGGCCACATCCATGGCCTCCAGGATGTGGATGTGGTCCCCCTTCATCTGGCCGTCTCGCACCAGGAAACAGGCCGCCGCCAGGCTGGCCAGACCACTGCCCACCAGATAGGCGTGCTTCTCGTCCACGCCCTGGGGCTTTTCCGGGCGGGCAAAGGCCTCATAATTGCCCTTGGTATAGTAGATGCCCTTACTGTTTTTCTTCTGTTTTCCCAGCTCGGTGTTCCGGTACTCCTGCTGAGCCTGGAGCTGGCCTTGCTTGGCCGCCTGCTTCTTCTTGGTGAAAAACACCGCCGCGCCTGTGCCAGCCAGTCCGGCTGCGGCAGCGGTGAGAGCTGCAATTTGCTTTCGATCCATAGAGGATAACCACCTTTCTATCATTACCGCTTTTACGGCAGGTCTGCTTGATGGTGTTATCCTACCCCCGTGCCCAGGAAAAAACCATAAACAGATGAGGGCGAATGATAAAAATTTTATCATTCGCCCTTATCTGTAAAGTTAGGTATCTCCCCTGTGTGGGTCTGCAAAATTGGCGATGGAGTGGGCCACATTCCCCTGCACCGTGAGGCTAATTCGATGGGCTAAGGTGTGATAATCCTCCCCCATGCCCTTCTGAATCCAGTCCAGCATAATCCCCACAAAGCTGTACTTGTAGAAATCCGCGATAAACGTCTTGTCCTCTTCGGAAATCCCCAGTCCCTGGCTTTTTTCATCTACCACGCCCCGAATCAGGCCATAGGTGAGCTGGAACAGGTAGCGCTCCATGCGCTCCCGGCTGATGCAGCGGTAGGCGTTGAGCACAAAGGGGCGGTTCTCCAACACCGCTTCAAAGATCTGGGTCAGCCCCTCCTGCCAGGTGTCATAGGTCTTTTTCCCCTGTAGGGCCCGGGTGGCGTCCTCCACACAGGTCCACTCCACCAGGTCGTAGATGTCCTTGAAGTGGTAGTAAAACGCCATACGGCTCATGCCGCAGTCGCTGGTCAAGTCCTGTATCGTGATTTTATCCAACGGCTTTTTCAGCATCCACCGCTTTAGGGATGCCGACAGCGTCTGTTTGGTGGCATTCATGGAAATTCCCCCTTCTGCGCGTTCTCATAAAGACATACCGCCTGTGTCCGTGGGGACACAGGCGGTATGATGTCTCACATGGTAGGGCGGGCGTCCTTCCACTTACTCGTGGTCGTGATCGCAACCGCAGTCACAGCCGCAGCCGCACTCGTCGTCCTCACCCTCAAAGTCCAGAGCGAACTTCTGGCCACACTTGGGGCAGTCGATGACACCGGCCTCCAGCACTTCATCGTCAATCACCAGGCTCTCCCCGCAGTTGGGGCAGTCCACCTCGAAGAAGTCCTCGTCGTCCAGATCGTCGTCGCAGTCCAAATCGTGATCGCAGCAGCAATCGTCCTCGTCGTCCTCGCCCACAATGGCCTCCACGTCGGCCAGGTCGTCAGAAATGGCGTCGATCTCCTCACCAAACTCGTCCAGGGTAGCGTCCACGGTGTCCAGCTGATCGCCGACCTCACGCAGGACGTCCAGCACCTCGGCCAACACCTTGGCCTCGCCGCTCTCGGACTTGTCCAGGCCCATGCCGTCAAACATGCCCTGGATATACGCAACCTTCTCAGAAATGGTCATGATGATATCTCCTTCCAGAGTGCAAATTGAATGGGTTGGAATGAAGTTGGGCAGTTAGCCCTTGAGCCAAATTAGCCCTTGCAGCGCTCCATATACTCGCCAGTACGGGTAGCCCCAGCAAACCACGGTTTGCCGGGGACCCCGTGATTTCAAATCCTCGGGCGAAGTCAATTCGCCCTGCGGCAAGATTTTGGGCTTGGCCCAAAATGCTTGTACGCACTACGTGCGCCCCGCTTTGCGGGGTAATCGATACCCGCAAGGAAATCTCGGCGTGTTTGAATTACTTTACAGCTAATTAGCCCTTGCAGCGCTCCATATACTCGCCAGTGCGGGTATCGATGCGGATACGGTCGCCAGCGTTGATGAACAGGGGCACCTTGATCTCAGCGCCGGTCTCCAGAGTGGCGGGCTTGGTGACGTTGGTGGCGGTGTCGCCCTTGATGCCGGGCTCGGTCTCGGTAACCTCCAGGTCCACGAAGTTGGGGGGCTCCACGCCGAACACGCTGCCCTTGTAGGACATGATCTTGCAGGACATGTTCTCCTTGACGAACTTGAAGTTGTCGCCCAGGACGCTCTTGTTCACGGGGAGCATGTCGTAGGTCTCCATGTCCATGAAGTAGTACAGATCGCCATCGTTGTAGCTGTACTCCATCTCCTTGCGGTCCACGAAGGCCTGCTCGAACTTAGCAGTGGGGTTGAAAGAAGTCTCGGTGACAGCACCGGTGATGACGTTCTTCATCTTGGTACGCACGAAAGCGGCGCCCTTACCGGGCTTGACGTGCTGGAACTCGACAACCTGCATCACCTTTCCGTCCATCTCAAAGGTCACGCCGTTGCGGAAATCACCTGCGGTAATCATTGCCATTGGTCTCGTCCTCCAATATAAAAGTTTGGGAATCCAAAGTATAATTCACTGTATTATACCCTATCTCCCCTTTTTTTGCAAGGGGGTCACCCACAATTCTCACAGAGAAATGGGAAAACTCTTGGGTGGGTCTGATTTGCTTACAGAATGATCAAATCCTTGGGGGAAGCGGTGATGTCCACGCAGCCCTCATCGGTGAGCCACAGCACATCCTCAATGCGCACGCCGAACTTGCCGGGCAGGTAGATGCCGGGCTCGGCGGACAGGGTGGCCCCAGAGGGAATGGTCTGGGTCCAGAAGGGAGAGAAGCGGGGATTCTCGTGGATTTCAATGCCCAGGGAGTGGCCGAAGCCATGTCCGAAGTATTCCCCGTATCCGGCGTCGGCAATCACCTTGGCGGCGGTGTTGTGCACCACATCGCCGGTGACGCCGCCGTGGGCGGCGGCAATGCCAGCCAGCTGGGCCTTCAGAACGGTGTCATACACCAGGCGCATCTCGTCGGTGGGCTCGCCCACGGCCACGGTACGGGTCATGTCGGAGCAGTAGCCACCCACCACACAGCCGAAGTCCATGGTGACAAACTGACCCTTCTCGATGCCCGACAGGCCGGGTACGGCGTGGGGCTTGGAGCCGTTGGCGCCGCTGGCCACGATGGGGTCAAAGGAGTTGCGCTGGGCGCCCTTGCTGGCCATGATGTAGGTCAGACGGGCGGCGATCTCGCTCTCGGTGACACCGGGCTTCACATAGTTCAAAATCTCGGTAAAGGCCTCGTCGGTGATGCGCTGAGCCTCCCGCATGACGGCCAGCTCCTCCTCGTCCTTGACCATACGCAGACGGGTCAGGAGGTCAGAGGCGGGCACCAGCTCCACCCCGGGCAGGGCCTCCTGCCACAGCTTGTACTGGGCCACATTCATGCCCTCGTCCTCGAAGCCCAGACGGCGCACGTTGTGGGTGGCCACCAGGGACATCACCAGCTGGCGGTAGCTCTGGCCGGAGCGCAGCATGTCCACGTGGGCCCCGGTGATCTCCTGATTGGCGGCCTCAATGTACCGGGAGTCGGTGTAGTACCAGCACTCCTGGGAGGTGATGAAGGCCACGCCCTCCCCGTGGAAGCCCATGGCATAGAACTCGCCGGGCTCAGAAGTCACCAGCATGGCGTCTAGGCCCAGGTTATGCAGTTCCTTTGCAATATTCTTGATGTGATTCATGGAATAAACACTCCTTTTTACAGATAGCTCTGATAAATGCGTTTCATAGTCAAAGCGTCCTCCGCCTGGGTGCCCGCACTCTCGCAGATAAAGGTGGGGCTCCACCCCCGCTCTGCCACGGCCTGGGCCAGGGGTTCCCAGGCGGGGCCATAGCCGCCGTCGTCGTCAAAGGTGCGGTGACACTTCTCACCCCCGTTGGGGGTAAATTCAATGTGGGAGAAATGGCTGTGGAAGCGGCTGGCTCGATCTGCACCCAGCTCGGACTCCATGCGGGAAAGCATCCGCTCCACCGCCTCCGCCCCCTCGTCCTTGCCCATAGAGCGGGCGTACAGGTGGCCGAAGTCCACGCAGGGGATGAGGCTCTCGTGGACCTGGCACAGGCGCAGCACCTCGTCCAGATCCCCCAGCTGGTTGATCTTACCCATGGTCTCCGGGCACAGGGTGATGTGTCCAAAGCCCTGGTCCTGGCACACCGCCACAATCTCCTTCAAAAAGGGCAAGGCGATGTTCATGGCCTCCTCCCGGGTGCGCTTCATGAGGGCCCCGGAGTGGATGACCACCCGGGTAGCTCCCATCTGGTCCGCCACCAGGCAGCTGGAGGTGATATAGCCGATGGTCTTCTCCTGGGACTCCGGGTCTGGGTTTGCCAGGTTGATGAAGTAGGGGGCGTGGAGAGACAGGGAAATGCCGTGCTCCTGGGCTTGCCGACCCAGCGCCACGGCGGTGTCCTCCTTCACCCGCACCCCCTTGCCGCACTGGTACTCGTAGCAGTCCAGGCCCAGCTCGCCCAGCCACCGGGGGGCGTCCACCGAGGACTTATAGGGGAAGCTCTCTGCGTTGCCCGCAGGTCCGAATTTTGCACTCACAGTCTCTCACCTCCTGCGGATAGAAGCCGGAAGGGCACCTCTACGGCGTAGCGCAGATACCGCCCGAGGTTACCCGCCAGACGGATGGGCTTGACCAAAATGGTGGTCACCCCCGCACGGTTGCCCCCCAGCACGTCGGTAAACACCTGGTCTCCCACAATGGCCGTCTCTCGGGGTGTCACACCCATCTGCTCCATGGCCTTGAAAAAAGGCGGGGTCTTGGGCTTCCCGGCGTGGCCGATGTAGGGCACCTCCAGCCCATTGGCAAAGGTGGAGGGGCGTTGGGCATGGCGGTTGTTGGACAGCACAAAGAGGGTGACCCCGTGGGCGGCCAGATCGTCCCGCCACGCCTTTAACTTCTCGTCGGGCAGGGGCACGCCGTAGGGCACCAGGGTGTTGTCCAGGTCGGCCAGCAGCAGCCGAATCCCTTGGCGCTGGAGGGCTTCTCCGGTCAATTGATATATGTTGTCAGCCACGTGGCTGGCGCGAAATAAGGGCATAGCTCACCTTCTATTCTGCTCACTGAGAGCATAGGATTCCAATGGGACATGTTATCACAAATCCACTTCACTCACAAGGGGGAACCTACCATGACCCAAGTTCTCTTGGCGGCCCATCCCTCCGCCAACCTCTCCCATCCCCAGGCCATCCCCGCCCACATGGCCTACCGCATTGGACCAGGCCCAAAACTTCTGGGCTCCCGCCTGCCTCCCCAGCTGCGGGGCGGCGTGATGCTGCTGGACTGCCGGGACCACGATGGCAGCGGCGACCCCATCCCCTGCTGTCGTCAAATCCTGTGGGAGTGCCGCCACCGGGGGTACTCCGGCATTGTCTGCGACTTTGAAGGGGCTCCTGTTGGCTGTTTGGGGCGCATCGTCCATATCTTAGACCGCAACTGTCAGGCCCAGGGGTGGACCCTGGACGTGCCACCCCAGTTTGCCCCCTTCGCCCCCGGGGGCCGGGTACTGGTGTCCTCCGTGGTGACGGCGGGTACCTTGCGCCGACGCCTGCAAGAGGCAGTGGAGCGCCACGGGGCGCCCCGCACGACCCTGGCGGTGGAGTGGGTGCGGGAGGCCTTTCCTCTCCCCGCCCAGCGCCGGGGCACCCCCATCTCCCTGCAACATTTAGAGCAGCAGATGGGGCGGTTGGAGCCTGCGGTGTTTTACGACCGGGGTCTGTGCGCCCACTACTACACCTACATGGCCGCCGGAGGACAGGCCCACTTTGTCCTCTATGACACCTCCCAATCCATCCATGAAAAGGTGAAGCTGGCCCGGGAGATGCACCTGGGGGCGGTGCTGCTGCCTGGACCCGAGGTGGAGGGGTGCTTGGAGCAGGTGCTGGCAACATAGGAAAAGACCGTTGCAGATGACTCTGCAACGGTCTTTTAGCTTATCAATAGTACTTCTTGCGGTTCTTACGAGCGGCCTCGCTCTTCTTGCGGCGCTTGACGCTGGGGCTGTCATAGAACTCGCGCTTACGCACCTCGGCCAGCACGCCGGACTTGGCGCAGCTACGCTTGAAGCGCTTCAGCGCGTTCTCCAGAGACTCGCCCTCACGGACATGAATTTCGGACATCTATATTTCCCTCCCTCCGAGGCATCCGGCTTCATCCAGGATGCTTTAAGGGCCATTTCGTATGGCTTTAACAGTGGTATTATATGAAAAATCCAGCCCCTTGTCAACTAGATTTTTATATAAAAAAATTTTTCTCTCTTCTTCCCTCTTCTACACCTCACATTTGGTCCCTCTCTGTGCCCCTTCTCTGGATTCTCTTTCCCTCTGGGTATCTTTTTGCTCCATTTCACCTTTTCCCAATTTCCCCCTTGGTTCCCCTGCTTTTCTTGTGTATTGCGCACACTTCCACTTCATGGTACAATTGACACACCCTTGAGAGAAAGGAAATGGGATTGATATGAAATTGCACGGAAGACAACTTGTAGCTGGCTGTATGGCCGGTGTTCTGGTCTTGGGGCTGGGCGGCACCGGCATCAGCTTTGCCCAGAGCAGAGGGATGGACTTGGCCCACATCAAGGGCTCCAACCAGGAGCTGGTGGCCATGCTGGAGCAGACCAACCCTGAGACCTATGTGGCCCACGATGACATCATCATCACTCAACCGCAGTTTGAGGAGATCGGTGCCAAGGCTGTGGAGGTCACCCAGGACAAGTCCAGCGACTACGAAAAGGTGGTGGCCATCAAAGATTGGGTGAACAAGCACATCGCCTACGACTACGACAACAGCGTCAAGGACCAAAACGCCTACACCGCCTTTATTGAAGGGGAAGGCATCTGCCAGGCCTATTCCAACCTGACCAAGGCCATGCTCTCCTATCTGGAGATCCCCTGCATCCTGGTCAACGGCGACTCCGCCTATGGCGGCCACGCCTGGAACATGGCGTATGTGGAGGATGGGTGGATTTTTGTGGACTCCACCTGGGGTGCCATCTACGACGATGTGGACACCTTCAGCAAAGACCACAAGCCCTATTTCAGTGATAGCCTGTACCAGACCGTGGGTGACTACGCCTTTACCTATCACAACGGCGTGGCAGTGTGCGACTACCTGGGCAGTGAGACCCACTGGGACATCCCCGACACCTTCTACGACGTTCCCACCACCGCCCTGGCTCCCAAGCTATCCAATGATGAGTCTGTGGACAAAATTCAGAGCATTTCCTTCCCCGAAACCCTGAAAAACATTGACAACATCGACTACGCCTTTGACTCCTTCACCAGTCTGACCCAAATCACGGTGGACCAGGGTAACCCCTACTTCACCGCTCAGGACGGGGTACTCTATGACAACGACATCAAAGAGCTTCTGGTCTATCCTGCCGCCGCCACCCGCACTCAGTTCCAAATTCCCGATACTGTGACCACCTTGGGCGAGTGCGTGTTCCGGGAAAATGCCGCCCTCAAGGACATTCTCATCCCCCCGTCGGTGACCCAGCTGGGTAAGGACCTGTTCCACAGCAAGGATGTCACCATCTACGCCCAGGCAGGCAGTGCCGCTGCCCAATACGCCACCGACAACGGTCTGACCCTCAAGGATATGGACCAGTTCCCCCAGACTCCCACCCCGCCGGAAGAGGTGAACACCACCCTGCTGGAAAAGACCGTGGCGTATGCCCTGACCCTGTCCACCGACGGCGTCACCACCTCTGCCAAAAAGGCCTTTGAGCAGGCGCTGGCCAATGCCCAGGCGGTGCTGGCCAAGAAGAACCCCACCCAGGAGGAGGTCAACGCCGCTTGGGACGCTCTGCTGGAGGGCATTTGGGGCCTGGGCATTACCCAGGGTGACAAGAGCACCCTGGAGCAGCTCATCACCAAGGCTGAGAGCATGGTGGAAGACAAGTATGTGCCCCAGTACTGGGGCATGCTGGAGACCGCCCTGGTTGAGGTCCGTGCCATGATGGACAACGGGGACGCTCTGGACGAGGACATCCAGCCCGTGGCCGACAACCTGCTGAATGCCATTCTGGCCCAGCGGCTCAAGGCCAACAAGGAAAATCTGGAGGACCTTCTGGGCAAGGCTGAGAACATCGATCTGGACGGCTACACCGCCGAGAGCGTGGCAGAGTTCCAGGCCGCCCTGGCTGCGGTGCAAACCCTGATGGCAGACGAGACCATCAGCGTGGACGACCAGGACACCGTGGACGCCGCTGCCGCC
>CABPXX010000033.1 GCA_902461475.1 uncultured Eubacteriales bacterium
CAGGTGGCTCAGTTCGCCGCTGCCGGTAAGACCGTGGGCAAGAAGAGCCTGTCTGAGATCGCCATGCAGTACGGCTACGTCTACGTGGCTCAGGTTGCCATGGGTGCCAACCCCAACCAGACCCTGGCTGCCATCCGTGAGGCTGAGGCCTATCATGGTCCCTCCCTCATCATCGGCTACGCTCCCTGCGAGATGCACTCCATCAAGGGCGGCATGACCAACTGCCAGACAGAGATGAAGCGCGCTGTGGAGTGCGGCTACTGGAACCTGTTCCGCTACAATCCCACTCTGAAGGAGCAGGGCAAGAACCCCTTCACTCTGGATTCCAAGGCCCCCGCTGGCGGCTATCAGGAGTTCCTGATGAACGAGGCTCGCTACTCCTCCCTCACCCGCTCCTTCCCCGAGCGTGCCAAGGATCTGTTCGAGAAGAACGAGAAGGCCGCTATGGAGCGCTGGGAGCACCTGCAGAAGCTCATCGAGCTGTACGCTCAGTAATTTACTCCCAAGCATTCAAAAGGACGCAGCCACCGGCTGCGTCCTTTTTTATACCAAACCATTCGACGTAATTCGACGCAAAGCGGGGTGGCATAGAGATGAATCTGGTGAAACTGATGTTGGATTTGATCTATCCCCCCCGCTGTCCCTTCTGTGGCCGTGTGCTGGAGGTGTGGGAGGAGGAAGGCCTGTGCCACCAGTGCCAAAAGACCCTTCCGTGGCAGCTGGAGGTCGGGAAACAGGTGGACTTCTGTGCCCGGTGCTTCTCCCCGCTGTGGTATCGGGGGAGTGTGCGCCGGGGAATGCAGCAGTTTAAGTTCCGGGGCGGGCAAATCCACGCCCGGCTGTTTGGCACCCTCATGGCCCAGTGTCTCCACGACCAGTGGGGCGAGGAGGTAGACTGTATCACCTGGGTGCCTGTGACCCGTCGGCGCCTGGGAGAACGCGGCTTTGACCAGTGTGAGCTACTGGCTCGGGAGGTGGGGAAGAACCTGGGCGTGGAGGTGGTGTCCGCCTTGGAAAAGGTGCGGGATACCAAGCAGCAGGCCCGCATTACCTCCTCGTCCGCCCGACAGGCCAACGTGACGGGAGCTTACGCGGCACGGGAGGGGATCGACCTCACGGGGAAACAGGTGGTCCTGGTGGACGACGTGGTCACCAGCGGGGCCACCATGGCCGAGTGCGCCGCCTGCCTGCGCATGGCCGGGGCGGAGAAGGTCATCGGGCTGACGGTGGCAAGAGCGAAGTAGGATGAATGAAACATGGGGATGTGCTGCCGTACCAGGGCTGCCAGACAAAAAATACTGTACTTTGACGGTGATCTGTGATATACTTGCTTGAACAAGCTCCTCCCCATTGGGGGAGTTGAGCGGTTT
Source organism: uncultured Eubacteriales bacterium (assembly GCA_902461475.1). GTDB lineage: Bacteria > Bacillota > Clostridia > Oscillospirales > Oscillospiraceae > Enterenecus. Next base: position 1,371 of record CABPXX010000033.1, read on the forward strand.
TGATACGGCGTAAAGCGTGGCTCGTGGGCGCGCTTCGGATAGAGACAACCACACAGCGGTGCATAGCGCAGGGTGAGGCGGCCGCCCCCTCATCTGTCTGGCGAAACAGGGCCAGAGAGATGGGGTGGACGACGGCGCTTTTCTCCTGCGCCCAAAGGGGGGATATTTTACCCTTTTGGTGGTAACACAGTGCGCATTCCGGGCACACTCATCTCAAGGGGAGGTGGGCGGTCCGGACCCCCAGGGGGGAGTGTGCCCACAGGCCCACAAATACGCATGCAACAAGATAAGTATAGGTTATTACTGGTAAAGGAGTATTTATGGCAGAAAAATTGAAAATTATCTCTCTGGGCGGTCTCAACGAGATCGGAAAGAACATCACCGCCTATGAGTACGGCAACGACATTATCATCGTGGATGTGGGCATGGGCTTCCCCGACGACGAGATGTACGGGGTAGACGTGGTCATTCCCGACTTCAGCTACCTCATTCAGAATCGGGACCGCATTCGGGCTATCTTCATCACCCACGGCCACGAGGATCACATCGGTGGCATTCCCTATCTGATGCGGGATGTGAATGTGCCCATCTACGCCACCCGCATGTCCGCCGGACTCATCCGCCTCAAGCTGGAGGAGCACCGCCTGGACAAGAAGGTGAAGCTTATCACTTGCGAGGCAGGGGAGACCGTTCGGGCCGGCAAGTTTACCGTGGAGTTTATCCACATCAATCACTCCATCGCCGATGCGGTGGCCTTCGCCATCCGCTGCCCTCTGGGCGTGTGCATTCACACCGGTGACTTCAAGATCGACCCCACCCCCATTCAGGGTGGCATGGCCGACCTGACCCGCCTGGGCGAGCTGGGCCGGGAGGGCGTGCTGGCGTTGCTGGCCGACTCTACCAACGTGGAGCGTCCCGGCTTTACCAAGAGCGAGTCCAGCGTTGGGGCCTCCTTTGAGGCCTTGTTCCGGGGCTGTGACCAGCGCATCATCGTCACCACCTTCGCCTCCAACGTGGACCGTATCCAGCAGATCATCAACGTGGCCGCCAAGTATGGCCGCAAGGTGGCTGTGACGGGCCGCAGCATGGAGAACGTGATGCGGGTGTCCACCGAGCTGGGCTATATGCAGGTGCCCGCTGGCACTGTGGTGGACGTCAACCAGATCAAGGGCCTGCCCAAGAACAAGGTGTGTATTATCACCACCGGAAGCCAGGGCGAGACCATGTCCGCCCTCACCCGCATGGCCTTCAACACCCACCGGCAGGTGGAGATTCAGGCCGGGGATCGGGTGATTCTCTCCGCCTCTGCCATTCCCGGCAACGAGAACGCCATTGGCAACGTCATCAACGAGCTGTACCGTCGGGATGCTGAGGTGGTCAATGAGCGGGAGCTGCCCCTCCACGTCTCCGGCCACGCCTGCCAGGATGAGCTGAAGATCGTCCACGCTCTGGTGCGGCCCAAGTATTTCATCCCTGTCCACGGTGAGCAGCGCATGCTGAAGACCCATGCCAAGCTGGCCCGGAGCATGGGTATGGACCCCCGGAATATCATCATCAGCGACGTGGGCAAGGTCATCGAGATTACCCAGAAGGGGGCTCGCATCAGTGGCACCGTGCCCTCAGGCAAGGTGTTTGTGGACGGCTACGGCGTGGGCGACGTGGGCGCTGTGGTGCTGCGTGACCGCCAGCACCTGGCCCAGGACGGCATGATTGTGGTGGTAGTGTCGATGTCCGCCGAGGACGGACAGGTCATCTCTGGACCCGACATCATTACCCGTGGATTTGTGTACGTCAAGGAGTCTGAGGCCCTGATGGACGAGCTGCGCCAGGTGGCGGTGGACGCCTTGGACAGCTGCCAGGACCGGCACATTCGGGACTGGTCTACCATCAAATCTGAGATCAAGGGAAACCTGTCTGGTTACCTCTACAAGAAGACCAAGCGTAATCCCATGATCCTCCCGGTGATCATGGAGGTGTAATGGGGCACGTTTGCTCCAAGACATTCTAGGCTATTTATGCTGCACAGGGCGGCCCGGGTATCACCCCCGCCGCCCTTTTGCGTGGAAAACGGGCAATTGTGTAAAGTCATGTAAAATTTGGGAAAAGGCCTGCGAAAGCATTGGCTTTACCACTGGGGAGTAGTACAGTAAGTAACTGCCGATTTCGGAAAAATTCACATAACAGGATGAGAGAACATGAGAGGGAAAACGTGTATCAGAACCCTTGCGGGCCTCCTTGCGGCGGTCACACTGATGCAGTGTGGACTGCCCATGAGCGCCATGGCAGCAGGGAGTGGATCGGTTGAGACCACCACCCAGGTTGTGGCCCAGGCAGAGCCTCAGCTCCGCAATGGCACAGCGATGATTCCCAGCGATGCCACTCCCGAACAGGTGAAGGAACTCCTGTGCCAGGCCCTGGTGGCCAATGCCGACCAGGTGGATGCCCAGAGCCTGGAGTGGGAGTACTACTGCACCGGAAAAAACGGCCTTTTGACCAACGATGCCTGGGGTTCGGTGAATGGATTTACCAGCGAGAAGAAGGTGGTTTTTGTCCCCACCACCTTTACCCATCCCGCCCTGTGTGCCAATGAGGACGGCAACTACCAGGTTCGCCTGAAGGGCACCACGGCTGAGGTTACCCTGACCAAAGCCGCCAAGCTGGGTTCCAGCATCGGCCTGAATGATGGTTGCCAGGTGGCCCTGCCCTACAAGGAAGATGCCACCGTCAACTACGATGCTCTGCGTCAGGGCATTTTTAACACGGTGGTGGCTTCCTCCCAGCCCCAACTGACCCTGGAGGATGTGACCATTGAGTACTACTACAAGGGTCTGACTTCCCTGGACTCCAAGTGGCTGCCTCTGGAGGGCCAGGCCATTGTAGGCGGTGTGAGCTATCCTGCCATCTCTGTGGGTGAGCAGAAAATCCGCATTTCCTATGCTGAAAATGACAATTATTACGGAACTTCTGCTGAGACCACGGTGACCATCACCGAGCGGCCCGATGCTCCCTACACCCTCAAGGAGACCCCCGATGCTGTGACCCTGGCTGTAGGCGAGGATATGAAGGTGGACTATGATCTGCTCCACGATGCGATTTTTAACGCCGTGGTGGCCTCCTCTGAGGTGCTGACCGCCGACAATGTGACGGTGGAGTACTACTACCAGGGCATCACCGAGCTGGATTCCAAGTGGCTGCCTCTGGAAGGCCAGGCGGTGGTAGGCAGCATGGGTTACCCCGCCATCTCTGCCGGAGAGCAGAAGGTGCGCATCTCCTTTGCTGGCAACCAGCAGTATGCCCCCGCTACCATTGAGACCACCCTCACGGTCAAGGACCGGGAGCAGGTGCAGTTTAACCTCAACGAGGGCCCCTATGAGGTGGGCATGGTGTTCACCGATGACCAAGGCTACGACTACACTGCCACTGCTGCCGCCATCTACAACGCCGTAGTGGCCTCCACGGTCAATCCCCAGGGCCTCACTGCGGACGACGTCACAGTGGAATACAATGTGGATAAGACCGGGATCACCGATACCTTCAAGCCCCTCAGTGAGAGCGATCTCACCGGCCTGGTGAAGTTCGGCACCGGCACCTGGGAGATTCGCATCTCCTGGCCCGGCAATCAGCAGTTCCGGGGCAATTCTGTCACCGTGCATGTGACCACCACCGACAGCCGTCTGGCCAGCGTGGTGGCCCTGAAGGAGGGCGTGTCCTTTACCTACAACATGGATGTCTCTGCTATGGAGCAGGCCATCTTTGACAACGCCATCGACTGGGACAACTCCACCCTTCCCGCCCGGGAGACCCTGAGCATCGAAGACTTTACCATTGAGTACAAGGCCAAGCTCACCGATGCAGAGACCGGCCTGAACGTGGATCTGGGCGGCCTGCTGGAGAAGTTCCCCGGCCTGGGCAATCTCATTAACAATGACACCCTGACTCAGTGGGTGCCCATTGAGGGCAAGGTGTATGCCATTGGCGGCACCGTCCTGGGCCAGTTCCCCCAGATGGGTGCTGGAGAGAACCAGCAGATCCGCATTAGCTATCAGGGCAATGCCGAGTACCGTCCCAGCGAGTATACTCAGGGCACCGTCACTGTCAACAAGGCCAAGGTGTCCGTGAAGGTGAATTCCACCAACATCTACGCCGACGAGGCCCTGCCCGAGAACTTCATTACCTGCAACCCCAACGACAAGTTTGACCTGTACACCATCTACGCCGGCATCACCAGCAATGTCACCACTGGCATCTACCTGGACCTGCCGGAGCGCTATACTGACAACTCCCTGATTATTCAGGCCATCGACAAGGTGCTGGAGGGCCTGGGCCAGAAGACCTTGACCCAGATGATGAATGACGGCATCACGGTGGGCGAGCTGCGGGAGCTGTTCAGCACCCAGGGGGTGCTGGATGCCCTCCATGCTCTGGGTATCAACACCGGAACCTTCGGACAGATTCTGGAGGTCATCAACAAGATGCCCGGGATCCTGGACAGCGTGCGCATCTCCTTTGGTACCCCCAACCGGGCCGGCCTGTACACCGTGGCCGCTGTCACCGACAGCAAGAACTATGAGACCGGCGTGGGCATGGGCTTCCTGCTGGTGAAGATGCGCCTGAGCGGCTCCAAGCTCATCTGGAACCAGGAGATCACAGGCAAGCTCACCACTGAGCAGGCCAAGACCTTCGATTTCGGCGCAACCCTGACCTATAATGGGGACGTGACGGTGGACCAGAGTAGTGTGCACTACCTGTACACCGGATTTACCACCAGCTGGAAGCTGTATTCCAGCACCACGCCTCCCACCGAGCCTGGCAGCTATGTGGTGACCGTCTGCGTCCTGGGCGGCAATTACCTGGCAGCTCCTGCAACCCGCACCTTCCAAATCACCAAGTAATGAAAAACAGACCTGACAACCTTTCATCAGGTTGTCAGGTCTGTTTTTTGATTCAGTTATTGAATTTCTCCCAGCAGAATGCCATCTCCCACTCCGGTGATGGTCACTTGCCGCAGCTGGTTGTGGAGGTCTTCTCCCGCAGCCCGCACGGCCACATAGTTGGGGGCGTGGCCCTGCCACAGCCCCTCCTTTTCCTCCTCAAAGAGGACGGGGAGGGTGGACCCCACCAGGGCCTGCAAATAGGCTTCCTCCATCTCCCGGGCCACTGCCTGGGCGGCCTGGGCCCGCTGCTCCTGGACGGCGTGGGGAATCTGCCCGGCCATGGTGGCGGCAGGGGTGCCGGAGCGGCGGGAGTAGGGGAAGATATGCATGGAGGAGAAAGCGCAGCGGCGGATGAAGTCCAGGGTCTGGGCAAACTCCTCCTCCGTCTCCTGGGGGAAGCCCACGATGAGGTCGGTGGTGATGGCGGGGCGGTCGAAATACTGGTTGAGCCACTGCACCGACTGGAGATAACGGGCGGTGTCGTACTTACGGTTCATCCGCTTCAAGGTCTCATCACACCCGGACTGCATGGACAAGTGGAAGTGGGGGCACAGGTTGGGCAGCGCCACCGCCCGCTGACAGAAGTCCTCGGTGATGGTGCGGGGCTCCAGAGAGCCCAGACGCACCCGCAGCTGGGGCACGGCGTGGCACAGGGCCTCCACCAGGTCGATGAGGGTCTGGCCCTCCTTCAAATCCCGGCCCCAGGAGGAGATTTCAATGCCGGTGAGCACGATTTCCCGGTACCCCTGGGCCTCCAACTCCTTGGCTTGGTCCACCGCCTCAGAGAGGGGCAGGGAGCGCACCGGGCCCCGGGCATAGGGGATGATGCAGTAGGTGCAGAAGTTGGTGCACCCGTCCTCCACCTTGAGCATGGCCCGGGTGCGGCCCACCTGGCCCCCGGCGGTGAGCCGTTCAAAGTCCCGGCGGCGCAGGGACTCGTCCACCTGGACGATGGGGGCGGCGTGGTTCTTGAGCTGCCCCTCCAGTAGATCCAAAAACTCCATGCGCCCGGCAGTGCCGGACACCAGGTCCACCCCCAGGGCGGCCACCGCCTCCGGCTCAGTCTGGGCGTAGCAGCCGCACACCGCCACCACCGCCTGGGGGTTCATCTTTTTGGCTCGGCGGATGACGTTGCGGCACTTCTTGTCACTGACAGCGGTGACGGTACAGGTGTTGATGATGTAGGCGTCGGCCAGGTCCTCAAAGGGGACCAGGGTGTGGCCGCGGCGGAGCAGCTCGCGCTCCATGGCCTGGGTCTCATATTGGTTGACCTTGCAGCCCAAGGTGTAGATGGCAATGTCCATAAGGGCCTCCTGAATGCAGCGTTTTTCTTAATTATACCATTTCCCTAGGATTTTGTATAGGTTTACATTTCACCAAAAATGTGGTATACTTCCCCTACTTTGTGAAAAGAAGGTGGAAGGATGTCGTCCAGCTTTTTTGCCTATATCTTCCGGATGCGCTACATTGCCCGCTGGGCGCTCATGCGCAACACCCGCACGGAAAATGTGGAGGAGCACTCCTATGAAGTATCCGTGTTGGCCCACGCCCTGGCGGTGGTGGGGCAGGAGATCTTTCACAAGGACGTCAACCCGGACCGGGTGGCCACGGCGGCGCTGTTTCACGACGCCCCGGAGATCATCACCGGCGATCTTCCCACCCCCATCAAATACTTCAATCCCGCCATCAAGTCCGCCTATGACCAGGTGGAGGCGGTGGCCCAGGACAAGCTGCTGGGGATGCTGCCCCACGAGTTGACAGAGGCCTATACACCTCTGTTGCGGGTGGAGGACCCCCAGGTGTGCCGATACATCAAGGCCGCCGACAAGCTGGCGGCGTGGCTGAAGTGCCTGGAAGAGCGGAAAGCGGGGAACCGGGAGTTTGTACAGGCGGAGGAGGAGACCCTCCACGCCCTGAAGGATATGAACATGGACGAAGTGACCTGGTTTTTGGAGCACATGGGGGAGGCCTTCGGCCTGACCCTGGACGAGCTGGGTTAAATTGCGTAGACAGCGGGGAGATACCCCGAAGAATAGGGAGGAATTTTCATGAGAGCCATTATTACGGTAGTCGGCAAGGATCAGGTGGGCATCATCGCCTCTGTGTGCGGCGAAATCAGCCAGCGCAACGTCAACGTGCTGGACATCAGCCAGACCATTTTGCAGGACTATTTCACCATGGTCATGCTGGTGGATGTGTCCAAGTGCTCCATCCCCTTTGCCCAGTTGGCTAAGGAACTGGCCGACAGCGGCAAGGAGCGGAGCTTGGACATTCGGGTGCAGCGGGAAGACATCTTCAACGCCATGCATCGGATTTGAGGTGACAGAACATGCTCAATCAACAGGACATATTATCCACCATTCACATGATTGACCAGCAGAACCTGGATATCCGCACCATCACCATGGGTATCTCTCTGCTGGACTGCTGCCACTCCGACCCCAAGGTGGCCTGTGAGAAGATTTACGACAAGATCACCACCTCTGCCCAGAACCTGGTGAAGACCGGAGAGAACATTGAGGCGGAGTTCGGTATTCCCATCGTCAACAAGCGCATCTCGGTGACTCCCATCGCCCTGGTGGCAGGGGCTTCGGACACCGACGACTATGTGCCCTTTGCCCAGGCCCTGGACCGGGCGGCCAAGGAGACCGGCGTCAACTTCATCGGCGGCTTCTCCGCCCTGGTGCAGAAGGGCATGACCCGGGGGGACCGCAACCTCATCGCCTCCATTCCCGAGGCTCTGGCGGTCACCGACCTGGTGTGCTCCTCCGTGAACATCGGCTCCACCAAGGCGGGCATCAACATGGACGCCGTGAAGCTCATGGGCGAGACCGTGAAGGCCTGTGCGGACCGCACCGCCCACCAGGGCGGCTTCGGCTGCGCCAAGCTGGTGGTGTTCTGCAACGCCGTGGAGGAT
>CABPXX010000034.1 GCA_902461475.1 uncultured Eubacteriales bacterium
GGCGTTCTCGGCAATCATCCGCAGTAGACGCATGATGGCGGGGTGGTGGGTATCGCCAAACTCCTCCAGAGAGGGGTTCTGACGGTCCACAGCCAGGGTGTACTGGGTCAGGTCATTGGTGCCGATGCTGAAGAAGTCAACCACCTTGGCCAGCTCGTCGCTGATGACGGCGGCGGCTGGGGTCTCGATCATAATGCCGTGCTCCACTTCGCCCACAGGAATGCCCTGCTCCTCCAGTTCCTTGCGGAAGGCGTCGCACATCTCACGCACACGCTTGACTTCCCAGACAGAGGCGATCATGGGGAACATGACGCTGACAGGGCCGTGAGCGCTGGCACGGTAGATGGCGCGCATCTGAGTGCGGAACACCTCCGGACGGCGAATGCAGATACGGATGCCGCGCAGACCCAGAGCGGGGTTCTCCTCGGCGTCCAGATTGAAGTAGTCAGCCTGCTTATCAGCACCGATATCCAGAGTACGGATGACGCAGGGACGGCCCTGCAGACCCTCAACCACCTTGCGGTAAGCCTGGTACAGATCATCCTCAGTGGGATAGTCCTCACGGCCCAGATAGAGGAACTCACTACGCAGCAGGCCCACGCCCTCGGCGTCGCCCTTGATGACGTGCTCCACGTCGGAGGGGTTACCGATGTTGGCGTACAGCTTGATCTTCTGACCATTGCGGGTCACGGAGGGCTTACCACGGTAGGCTTCCAGCTCCTGCTGGTGGCGAATCACGGCCTCGCGCTTCTCGGTCATGGTCTTGAGAGTCTCATCGTCGGGCTGGATGTAATAGTTGCCCTCGATGCAGTCCACCACCATCATCTGACCGCTCAGGGAGTCATCCATGGCGATGTCAGCCTTCACCAGGGAGGGGATACCCATGATGCGGGCCAAAATGGCGGTGTGGCTGTTGGCGGAACCGTGCTGAGTGACAAAAGCCAGGATCTTGTCCTTGGGCAGCTGAACGGTCTCAGAGGGAGTCAGGTCCTCGGCAATCAGAATGCCGGGCCGATCCATCTCAAAACCAGAGCTACCACCACACAGGATGTTGACCACACGGGTGGACACGTCGCGCACGTCCGTAGCACGGGCCTGCATGTAGGAGTCGTCCATGGAAGCAAAGTCCATGGCAAACTCTTCACCAGTCTGCTTGACAGCCTGTGCGGCGCCCAGGCCGTTCTGGATCTTGGCCTGGATGCTCTCCAGATAGTCCAGATCGTCCAGCATCATCATCTGGACATCCAGAATCATGGCCTGCTCCTCGCCCAGCTCCTTGGTGGCCTGATCCACCAGGTGCTGCAGCTGAGAAAGAGCAACCTCCTTGGCTTTGTCAAACTTCTGCTGCTCCACGGCGGGGTCGCCGCAGGAGACGGGCAGGGTGGCCTGCCCCTTGCGATAGAGATAAACTGGGCCGATGGCCACGCCGGAGCAAACCGGCAATCCCGAACCTCGTATCATAATGTGCCTCCTAAATTTATCTGATTTCTTTTTTTACTTTTTCAGAGTGAGCAGCACATCGCCAGCCTTTACGGGACCAGTGTGTCCTTCCACAGTGGAAAAGTTATCGGAATTGCAGATCACCATAGGGGTGATGGTGTCATAACCGTCCGCCTTGATGGCCTCACGGTCAAAGGTGATAAGCAACTGACCCTTCTTCACCTTGTCGCCGTTGGCAGCGTGAACGGTGTAGTGGGCACCCTTCAGGTTCACGGTGTCCAGTCCCACGTGGATGAGCACCTCAGCACCGTTGTCAGCCTGGAGGCTCACAGCGTGGCCGGTGTCGAACATCATCTCCACGGTGGCGTCACAGGGAGCAACCACCTGAGTGCCAGTGGGGCGGATGGCGATGCCCTTGCCCAGGATCTCCTCGCTGAACGTAGGATCGTTGACCTGGCTGACCGGAACGGCCTCTCCGTCCATCGGGGCGTAGATCACCAGATCGTCTGCATGCGAAGACTTGCCCAGCAATTTGTCAAATAGTCCCATGTTCCTTCACTCCTTCTTTTCCTTTATTGATGCGGTGTAAGTGAACAGCCAGATAGGCTTTCTGTTCCTTGGATAATTCTTTCCCGCAGGCTGTTTCCAGCTCCTTGGTGAGGATTTCCGCCAGATGATAGTCCTGCGGGAATGCCTGCATAATCAGGTCAGAGAACTGCTCGTCTGCCGGGAGAGTATCCCGGGGGGAATAGAGGTCCAATGCCAAGAACTTCAGATGAATGACCAACTCATCATAATAGATGGTGGTTCGATCTAAATGGAACTTGTCATTGGACTCCAGCGTGTGCAGCATCTGGCCCAGCGCCTGGGTGACCTTTAAGGTAATACCCAAAGACATCTCATGCTCAGCGTTGACCAGGTGTAGGGCAATGGAGGCCGCCTCATCCTGGGGAAGCGTCACATTGAAACGACGCTGAATCTCCGTCAATGCGTGACAGCCGATGTTGTACTCCTGGGGATAAAACAGACGGACTTCCGTATGCAGGGCATTGGTAAACCCCATACCGGATTCCGCCCGGCGAATGGCAAAGCAGATGTGGTCGCACAGCGTCAGATAAATTCCCTCGTTGAGGGGATGATCCAGCACCTGAGTGGCGTATTGAATCAGCTCCGTACAAAACTCCACCTGAGGCTGGGGACAGCGGGCCAGCAGGTCCTTCAACTGTTCCAGATTGGCGGGATTGGAGATGCTGAACACCTTTTCCACGCGCTCCTGATCAATCACCACGCCCTGCTTGACACCAAACCCAAGTCCGCGTCCCATGACGATGTGTTCCTGTTTGTTCTCGTCCAAGCAGCTAACAATGTTATTATTGATCGTTTTAAGCACATGGAATACCACCGTAATTCCTCCTCTGAATGGAAATCGAAAGGACGAAAAAAGAGAAAAACCAGGCCTCACCCGTAACAGAGAATTGGGCACCGCCCAGACACATCAGCTCTGTAATTTCGTCAAGGTGAGTCCCGGTTTTGCCCGCCTATGCGGTAACAATCCAAGCTACTGGATAAATATTATAAAATAAGCTTGGATTTGTCAATAGTATTTTAGACAAAAGAGATAAGACCGGACTCATTCACAAAATTTCACTGAAATTTTTGTTGATATTTACCTTTGCATTTTAGGTCATTTTTGGGTTAGTGCTGCATAAGCGCTGCGTACTAAGCCCTCATCTGTGTAAAATCGCTCATATTCACTGGCAAAGGGCAATCCCATGGGAACTCCCTCCCGACGGAACTGCATACCGCCCTCCACCGTGCGTTTTCCCGACATGTGGAATGCAGAAATTCCTGTGCGCTCCCGGATGACAGGAATGTTCTCCGGGCTCACGCCGCTGCCTGCCAACAGGGTAATCCGCCCGTCCGCCTGCTGTTGCAACTGGGCCAAAGTCTCCACTCCCTCCAGGGCTGTGGCCGCCTGGCCGGAGGTAAGGATGGTGTCAAAGTCCAGGGTGACCGCCGTCTCCAGGCCCTGCTGGGCATCGGCGCACACATCGAACGCCCGGTGCAGCGTTTTTCCCAAAGGTCCGGCAGCTTCAACCAGGGAAGAGAGGAAGGGTACATCCAAGGTCCCGTCCGGGCACAGCGCACCAATCACCACGCCGTCTACACCCAGGGAGCGGCACAACTCCACCTCTTTGTACAGGATCTCCTGTTCAGAGGGAGTGTACAGGAAATCGCCGAAGCGAGGGCGCAGCAACACACGCACTGGCACATCCAGCTTCTGTACCGCCTCAATGAGATAGGGGCTGGGACTGGTCCCGCCAATGATCAAATTGCCGCACAGCTCCAGTCGGGTGGCGCCACCCACCACAGCAGCACGAGCCGATTCCACACTGTCGACACAAATTTCCAAAGTCATTATGACCACCTCCTGTCATCGGTAGAATGCTTTTATATATCATAAACAAAAATTGCACGGAGCACAAGTGGTATTCTTTTCAAGTAGGCGCAAAATAGCACCCTCAGCTTTCTGTTGCCGGAAAGCTGAGGGTGCTGGTTCTCATTTCAGGCCGAGGGGAGTAATTGCGCAGTAGTCTTCGATGGTGCCGTGCTTTTTGAAGCACTCCAGGATTTTCTTGCCCACGGGGTGGAGCTCTTCCACGTCAAAGGCCTCCAGCTCTTTGGCGAAGAAGTCGTAGAGAATCTGGGCACCCTTCTGGTAGCCCTCCATCCCCATCTGCTCCTGGGTCTCAGGGTGCAGGAAGGTGGTGCGGATCTCCTGGCCGTCTACCTTCATCTCCTTCATGCAGTAGCCCAGCAGGGAGCAGGGGGCGGGGGTGAGACGGTCCATTTTCATATTCACGCCGCCGCGGCGGGCCAGATACTCTCTGGCAATCCACTCCGCAGCAAAGCCGATGCGATACACACCGATGTGCTGGTTGGGAATCAGAACATACTTGGTGTTGGGGGAGTTCAGAATCTGCTCCAGCAGCAGGTTGGCCTGCACCACCTTACGGCCAGTGGCAAAGGGCCAATAGGAGCCCACGCCCTCACTGGCCAGGGGAGAGTTTCCGCTGATGCTGGGGTTCTTAAAGCCACGGGGGGCCACCAGACGCCACAGCCAAGCCAGAGCAGGGGGAATGATGTGCATCAGACCCATGATGCCGTAGTCCGGGTGAGCGGCGCTGGAGGGAGGCATACGCACGCCGAAGCTGCGCACATCCACCTCTACAGGGGACATCTCGATGTTGTCCACCATAGTGCGGGGAATAATCACACGGGGGTTGGGGCAGGGCTTGCCGTTGGAGTCCATGGTGTGGTCCCAAACCAAGCAGGTAGCACCGGGAACACCGTCGATGTTGAAGAACATCAGAGGCTTCTCGCTCTCAATGGTGATGCGCTCGTACATGGGATCGCTGCCATACTCGGTGATGCCGTCCACGCGGAGGAACCAGCCGTCCTCACCGTCGTACAGGGCCAGCTTGCCGCTCTCCGTCTGGAAAGAGGGGTGGCAGATGGCCATATCATCGGTGACCGGATGAATGGTACAGGTATCGCTCATGTGCAGGTAATCCCGCTCGCCGTTCTCCAGGTTGGTACCCAGCAGCACACGGCCATCGGACACACGGTGCACATCCTGAAGCAGCTCGCTCTTGCCACCGCCAGAAGCGCCCTCGTGCATCATCACCATCTCATTCTCATAGGGGGTGACAATGCGGGCAGCGGAGGCGTGGGCAGTCACCCAGCCCTCCTGTTCGCCGATATCCAGCAGCACGCTGTAAATACCCTTCTTGGCGGCCGGGATAGAGGTTATAAGAGAACACCTCGTGGCGGTCCTCCAGACGATTGTGCACGCACACCTGTCTGCCGTTGAAGTGGGTGTGGCGGAAGGGGGGAGCAACATAGACAATGGCGCGGGGCTTAAAGTTGTGAATGTCCTTGCCACTGACAAAGGACTGGAGCTGAGACAGGGCAAAGGCAAAGAAGGCCGCATTGCGGGGACACACCAGCAGAGCCTCATAGCCATACTCCTTGCCGCCCGCCATAAAGGGCACCAGGATCAGCTCCTGACGGGCCAGCCACTTATAGGTCTCGATCTTCAACTTCTCGAAGTCGTAGCCGTACACATCCTTAAAGCGGGGCTTATCCGTGGGGAGATCATCGCCAATGCGCATACAGTCCGGATCGCGACGGCGCATATAGTCCTCGGCGAAGTTGACGGCAGCACCGTTCTTGCAACGGGAGACCACTGCCTCCTTCACCAGCTCACCATTGACCCGGTAGCAGACATCCACCTGATTGGTATTGGTTCCGTTATTGCCAAAAATCAGGCCGTACAGCATTTCCTCCGTCTTGGGAATGATGATACTAGGGCTGTTGTCCAGTATCTTTTCCAGGTCGGGAGGGAGCACAAACTCTTCCAACAACACGTTCATGTACCGCAACCTCTTTTCCGTGACATAGTTTGAAATTTAACATACTACACGTAGAGTATCAAACTTGACGGCGACTTGTCAACCACTCTTTTCTTGCAAGATCATTTTTCCTGTCTTGCATTTTCCGTTTTTTTCTAATTCGTTTCAACCGTTCTTATTTGATTTGTACCGCATTTATCTAGAAACTCCTTCCATACCACGACAATTTTTCCTGTTTTATCGTTTCGGATATCCTTTTTCGCAAATGGTCGAATTTTTGTGAGGAAATTAATATTTCATACTTTGTTAACATTTTCCCTTCGCTTCCCAAGACATCTTGCATTTTGCCTTATTTTCCTGTATACTCACAAAAGATACAGCTATTTAGCGAAAAAAAGCAAACGAGTGAGGTACCCCATGAAAATTGCAGAATTGTTTGGCCAAGGCCGTCCTGTATTCTCCTGTGAGATCTTCCCGCCCAAGCGGGATTCCCCCATCGACAGCATCTATCGCACGTTAGATGGATTAAAGGATATTCGCCCTGATTTTATCAGTGTGACTTACGGCGCAGGGGGTGGCGGTAACGTCAACCACTCTACCCAAGAGATAGCCTGCATGATTGAAAATGAGTACCACATTACTGCCATGGCGCATTTGACCTGTGTGGGCTGCACTAAGGAGAGTGCCCTAGAGGTGATGAACACCCTCAAGGCCGGAGGCGTGGAGAATATTCTGGCGCTGCGGGGAGACCACAACCCCAACGCAGTCTCTCACACGGATTTTCTCCATGCGGATGACCTGGTGTCCTGGATTCGGCAGCACGGGGACTTCGGTATTTCCGGGGCCTGCTACCCCGAGGGACACCCGGAGAGCCCCGACGTGGTCTCTGACATCCGTTATCTCAAGCAGAAAGTGGATGCCGGTGTAACCCACTTGGTCAGCCAGCTGTTTTTTGACAACGACGATTTTCTCCGCTTCTGGGAGCGGTGCCGTCTGGCTGGGATTGAAGTTCCCATTGAGGCGGGTATCATGCCCGTGCTGAGCAAAGCCTCCATTCAGCGTATGGTGTCCATGTGCGGTGCCTCTCTGCCCCGGAAGCTCACCCGCATTCTGGCCCGCTACGGTGATCACCCCCAGGCCATGCGAGAGGCGGGCATCGCCTATGCCATTGATCAGATCTCCGATCTCATCGCAGCCGGTGTGGATGGAATTCACCTGTACACCATGAACAATCCTCAGGTGGCCCGTCAGATCAGCGACAGCATCACCGCCATCCGCAGCGTATGATGGAAGTACAGCTTTCGTCCCTGGACATCTCTGAAGTGCTGCGGTATATGGGCTGTCCCGCCCACCAGGCAGACCAAGCGCTGGTGGAGACGGTAAAGGCTTGCGCCCAGGCACTTGTAAAAACGGCTCGTCCCCGGTGGACCTATCGTACCTTCTCCATCTCCCTGGAGGAGGAGGGGGTGCGCCTGTCCACCGGGCTTCTTCTACCTGGGCAGGACCTTCGCGCCCATCTCAGCGGCTGCCATCAGGTGGCAGTGTTCTGTGCCACCCTGTCCCCGCAGACAGACAGCCTCATCCGGCAGGCGGAGAGCCGGGACATGCTCCAGGCCCTGGCTTTGGATTGCTGCGCCACTGCTGCGGTGGAACAGGTCTGCGATGAAATCGAGACATTCCTTCACGGCGAATATCCAGGGTGCTATTTCCCCTTCCGATATAGCCCCGGGTATGGGGATTTGCCCCTGTCTCTCCAGGGCCCTCTGCTGGCCCTGCTGGACGCCCCCCGAAAAATCGGACTGTGCGCCAGCGCCACCCACATTTTAACCCCCCGAAAATCGGTCACTGCTCTCATCGGTGTGTCTCACACACCCGTGACAGACGCCAAGCGAAGCTGTCTGAGCTGTCCTGCCGGGGAGCATTGTCAATATCGAAAGGCAGGCGGTCACTGTGGATCTAAATAAGTTACTCACCTCCGGTCAACCCATCTTGCTGGACGGCGCCATGGGCACCATGCTCCAGGCCAAAGGGCTGCCCACAGGCGCAACCCCTGAGTTGGTTGCCCTGGAACACCCCCAGTGGTTGCTGGACATACACACAGCCTATCTGGACGCAGGCAGTCAGATTGTCTATGCCAACACCTTTGGGGCAAACCGAGAAAAACTGGCCCATTGCGGGGTCACTGTGGAAGAAGTCGTACAAGCTGCCGTCTCTCTGGCCAAGCAAGCCGCCCAGGGCAGGGGACTGGTGGCATTGGATATCGGGCCCATCGGCCAGCTGCTCCAACCCACTGGTACTCTGGAATTCGAAGAAGCGGTGGACATGTTCGCCCAAGTGGTACGGGCCGGTGTGGCCGCTGGGGCTGACCTGGCCATCATCGAGACCATGACCGACCTACAGGAGGCCCGAGCCGCTCTGCTGGCCGTGAAAGAGAATAGTTCCTTGCCCGTCATGGTGACCATGACCTACGAGGCCACCGGGCGCACCTTCCTTGGGTGTAGCCCCGCCTGCGCCGCTCTGACCCTGGAGGGAATGGGCGCCGATGCCATCGGTATCAACTGTTCCCTGGGCCCCCGGGAGATGCCTCCCCTGGTGGAGGAACTGATCGCCTGGACCAACCTCCCCATCGTGCTCAAGCCCAATGCAGGCTTGCCCCATCCAGACGGCTCTGGCTACGACATCACCCCGGAGGAATTTGCCCAAAGTCTGGCCTCCCTGGCCCAGATGGGGGTACAGGTATTCGGCGGCTGCTGCGGCACCACACCGGAGTATATCCGGCTGCTGCGGGAGGCGCTCAGCCAAACCCAGGTGCGCCAGGTGCCCCGACAGGTGCCTCCGGCGGTGTGTAGCGCCACCAAAGTGGTGCCCATTGACCGGGTGCGCGTCATTGGTGAGCGCATCAATCCCACGGGCAAAAAGCTAATGAAAGAAGCGCTCCGCCGGGGCGATGTGGACTATATGCTGGGTCAGGCCCTGGCCCAGGTGGATGCAGGGGCGGACATTCTGGACGTCAACGTGGGTTTGCCCGACATTGATGAGGCTGAGATGATGGTGGCAGCGGTGAAGGCCATTCAAGGGGTGACAGATGCCCCTTTGCAGTTGGACTCCACTGACCCGGCCGTGCTGGAACGGGCCCTGCGGGTGTACTGCGGCAAGGCCATCGTCAACTCGGTGAACGGAGAAGACGCCACCAGCGACAAAATTCTCCCCCTGGTGAAACGATACGGTGCCGCTGTGGTGGGCCTCACCCTGGACGAAGAGGGCATTCCCCAAACCGCCCAGAAGCGGGTGGAGATCGCCCGCCACATTCTGGACCGGGCCATGTCCTACGGCATTCCCAAGCAGGACGTGTATATCGACTGTCTC
>CABPXX010000035.1 GCA_902461475.1 uncultured Eubacteriales bacterium
TTGCCCTGAGTCAGGCCCAGACCCCAGATGCCCTCCAGCAGGGCGTCCCAAGCGGCGTTGACTTCTTCCTGGGTGGCGTCATCCTTGGCCAGGATGGTCTTTGCGTTGGCCAGAGCGTCCTCAAAGGCCTTCTTGGCGGTGTCGGTGACCCCCTCGGTGGACAGGGTATCGGCGTACTTGACGGTCTTCTCCAGCAGGGTCTTGTTGACCTCACCGGGGGCGGCGTCCTTCTCGAACACGGCGGTAACGGTGACGTTGCCCTCAGGCATCACGAAGGTGTTGTCAGTGACGGTGACGTCGTCGCTCTGCCACTCCACGAAGTGCCAGCCCTCAGCAGCCTGCTGAGTCAGGGTCACGGTGGTGCCAGCGGTAGCGGTGGGGGGCTCCGCGGTAGCGGTGCCCTCGCCCTGGGTGTTCACGGTGACGGTGTACTCCTCGGGCTCCACGATCTCGCCGTCCTTGGTGATGAGGATGTAGCTGACCAGCATGTCGTTGTTGGCGTTGGCGCTCTCCTTGGGAGTCATCTTCAGCTCAACGCTGCCAGCCTCGGTGACTTCCATCTCCATCTGGACGAACTGGCCCTTCTCCACGTTCAGGTTCTTCTCCACGGAAGCCAGAACGTTGTTGCCCTGGAGCAGCTCGATGGTGGCGTTGCGCTGCCAGGAGGTCTGGTACCAGATGTTCTTGTAGCCCACGAACACCTGATAGGTGCCGGGCTCCAGGTTATCGAACTGGTAAGTCAGGGGCTTGCCACGGCCGTCGTTGGGGTCTTCGCCCTTGGAGTCGGTCATGTTTCGGATGGTGGAGTAGGCGTCGGTGCCGTAGTCGTTGTGGGTCTCAACCTGGGACTCGGGGTTGGTGCAGCCCCAGCCGCTCTCTTCGGTGTAGAACTGATCGGGAGTGGTGTTGAGCACGGTGGTGGCATTGTACTTCAGGATGTTCTGAGCCAGCTGGGAGAAGGTCTCAGAGCCGTTATCCACGAAGTAGACCACGTTGCCGGGAACCACAGCCACGGTGGTGGAGATCTCGTGATCGGCCACGGTACCGGTCAGAGGCAGGGTGCACACGGAGGTGGCATCCTGAATGGCCTTCACCTGAGCCTCGTTCCAGGTCACAGCGGCCTCAGACTCCTGGTCGCCCTGGACGATGCGCAGGGTCTCAGGAGCGGTGAAGGCGGTGCCCAGATAGTGGTGATCGGGCAGGGTATCCAGAACGGCGAAGTAGTTGGGATCGGTCTTGAAGTTGGCGGTGACCACGATGTCGTGGGCGGGGGTGGAGTTCATCAGGCCGGGGTTCCGGGCGGGGTCGGTGATGCTGGCATCCTCGCTGTCAATGGTCCACACGTCGAAGACCTTGCCCTCGGGGATGTCGGCGTAGAAGACCACGGAGGAGCCGACCTTGTACTTCTGAGAGGTGATGGTGCCGTCCTCGTCCAGGAAGCCGCCCACCACGGTGACGGTGTAGGCATCCACATAGTTGGCGGTGACGGTGACGTCAGCGTCGGGCATCACGAAGGTGGTGGTCTCGCTGTTGGCGTCGGCGAACTTCACGCCGTCGTTGTTGGCGGACCAGTGGTCGAACATCTTGTTCTCGGGGGCCTCGCCGGCCTCCAGGGTGACGGTCTGACCCACATACACCTGCTTCTCGGTGGTGCCGTCGCCCAGCGCCAGGGTCAGGGTGCGCTGCTGGCCTTCCACGATGTTGAATTCCTTCTCGAGGGCATCGCCAGCGAAGGCGCCGCAGAAGTTGATGGTGAGCTTACCAGTGCCCACAGCCTCGTTGTCGGTGTACTCCACGGTGTAGTCCACGCCACGGATGAGGGTCTGGTCGCCCAGCTTCACCTCGGGGGCGGGACGGACGGCCTCACCCTTGTAGGTATAGCTGTCCTCCAGGTTGACGGTGACGTCGGCGGTGTTGAGGACGGTGCCGGCGGTGACGCGGAACTCAGCGCCGGAACCCCAGGCGTTCTCGGTGTCGCCGTAGGTGGTCTTGGGCACCACCATGACGGTCTTGGCATTGACCATCTCGCCGAAGGCGGTGGACTTCCAGTCCCTGGTCTTGGCCCAGCTGCCGGTGGCAACCTTGGTCCAATCGCCGCTGCTCACATCGCTGGTCAGCTGATCGATGGGCTTGGAGCTGACATAGATCTCATGCTGGCCATAGGCGCCGTTGAGGTTGGTGCCGTCCTGACGGGGCAGGTAGCGGATACCGTTGATGGCGGTCTCGTCCTTGAGCTCCACCATGAACCACAGCTTGTTCATGGGAGTGCTGATGCTCCAGTTGGAGTGCCAGATGGAGTTGTTGTTGCCGTCGATGAGGTTGGAGCCAGGCTGGCCGTTGTAGTTGTTGTCCACCTTGACCTTGGAGAGGACGGAGCGGTCCAGCTCCTTGCCCTCGCGGCCCAGCTTGACCACGTAGTTGTACTCCTGGCCGTAGCTGTTGGTGGCGGAGACGGTGAGGGTGCCGTCCTCGTTGTAGGTGACGGTGAAGTCGTTGGTGCCGTCCACGGTGATGGACTCGATGGACTCGTTGGCGGCCAGAGTGTAGCTGGCGCCGGTCTCGCTGTTGACGTCAAAGCCGGCCACAGCGTTGTCGTTGATGTAGATGCCGGTGATGGGGTAAGAGGAGGTGGGAACCTTAAAGCCCTCGTTGCTCTTGTCCATCAGCTGGTTGGCATCGTTGGTGCTGACAGGGGAGATGCGATAGGAGTAGGAGTAGCTCTGGTTGGTGGGGAAGAAGTAGCCGTCCAGAGGCTTGTGCCCCATGAAGGCGGTGTCGCTGACACCGTTCTGGTGCAGGTCGATGTTCCACACGATCTCCTGACGCTGAGGAACCTGGTTGGGGTGACGATAGGTGGCGCTGTTGTAGGTGCCGGAGTTCATGTCCTCGGCAGTGTAGTGGTTGGCAGAAGTCTCCATCAGGCCGTCGCCGGTGACCATCAGGCCCACGCCCTCGTCATTGGTCAGGGCAGTCCAGCGGATGTCGGAACGGTTGCCGTTCTCCTGGGGCTTGAGCATCTTCTTGCCGTCCCAGTTGGAGTTCTCGCCCATGGCGTCGTCGGGATCATACACCTTGGAGGTGTACACGCCCACGGTGGAGCCGCTCTGGCGGTCCACGTAGTTCTCGTCGGGACCACGGCCATAGAAGGTGAGGTTGTCATAGTCGCCGTTGATGATCATACGACCACCGATCTTGGGCAGACCGTTGGGGGCAAAGTTGCTGGTGGGGATGAACTGGCTGAGGACCACGATCTCGCCGTTGCCGTAGATCTCGTAGGCCATCAGGGCAGAGGCGGGCACCTTCATGGTGCCGTTCATGGCCATGAGCACCTTATTCTCGCTGGTGTTCACGGAGACCTCCAGGTTGGACAGGTTCTCGGTGGCGCCGGCGTTCTTCAGGTTGGCGTTCTTGGCCACGGTGGTGTCGTTGTAGGTCTCAGCACGGTACAGGCTCTGCTCGGGACCCTGAGTCATGACCACGTTGCCGTCCAGGCTGTAGGAGACGATGGTGCCGCTCTCAGTGTCCAGCACGATCTCGAACTTCTGGCCGTTGTCGGTGGTACCGGTGAGGGTCATCTGGCTGCCCAGCTCCTCCACGGACTCGAAGGCCTTGTCGGGCACCTGGGTCTCAGTGGCCTGAGCGTCGTCGGGGTTGAGCTGGAACTGCTCATAGGCCACCTCGTAGCCGGCCTCGGCCCAGTTGGTGGCGTTCTTGAGGGTGACGGAGATGTCCAGCAGGTAGTCGCTGCCCTCCACAGCCTCAAACTCAGGCAGGGTGATGGTGACATTCTCCACCTGCTGACCGCTCATCAGGGACTGACCGTCCATGTTGGGGGTGTTCAGGTCCAGAGTGCCGCTGCCCAGCTCGGTCAGGCCGTCCTTGGTGAGCTTCCAAGTGATGTCGAAGGCGTCCAGGGTGGTGTTCTCATACTCGTTGACCACCTTCAAAGTCACGTCCTGGCCGGAGGTGACGGTCTGGTCATCCAGGTAGAAGTTCACCTGCTGGTGGACCTTCTTGGCCTCGGTCATCTTGGGGGTGGGGGTGCGGTCGGCAAAGAGCATACCGTTGCCGCAGAAGGCGTTGTCGTTGGCGTTGTGGTCGATCCAGTCGCCGCCGTAGCCCCAGAACTCGTCATAGGTGCCATCGCCGTTGTCCCGCACGGTGCGGATGGACTGGTCGATGTAGTCCCAGATGAAGCCGCCCTGAGCCTGGTCGTTCTCACGGATGGCGTCCCAGTGCTCCATGGCATTGCCGTAGGACAGGCCCATGGCGTGGTTGTACTCGGAGTGGATGAAGGGCATGCGTCCATGGTAGCTGGCCACGTAGTTGGGCAGCACATACTGAGTGGAGTGCACGTCCACGATGTTGTTCTTACGCACGTCGGTGCTCCAGGGGTCCTGCCCGTTGGTCTTGACGTAGGGGTGCTGATAGTTCTCGCTCTCACGCTCGTACTTGCGCAGACGGCTGGGGTCACGCTTGAGCAGGTACATGGAGGCAACCCAGAAGCCATAGTTCTCGTTGAGGGGAGCGTAGCTGTAGGTAGCCTCGTTGCCCAGAGACCACATGATGACGCTGGGGTTGTTCTTGTACATCTCCAGGTTGGTGGCCACACGGTCGGTGACGGTGGCGACCCACTCGGGCATACCCTGTCCGGTACCGGTGGGCACATTCACGCCCTGCATAGCGGCACGGTGGCTCTCGATGTTGGCCTCAGCGCACACGTACAGGCCCAGCTCATCGGCCAGGTTGTACAGGGCCTTGTCGTTGGGGTAGTGAGAAGTACGGATGGCGTTGAGGTTGTGCTCCTTCATCAGAGTCAGATCGGTGAGGTAGTCCTCGAAGGTGAGGGCATGTCCGGTCTCCAGATCGGTGTCGTGGCGGTTGACACCACGCAGCACCACCTGACGGCCAGTGATCTGCATCTGCTCGTGGCCCTGGTCGTCGATGTCCACCTTGTAGATCTCACGGAAGCCGATGCGCTCCACCACGGACTCCATGACGTTACCGTCGGCGTCCTTGAGCTCCAGCACCAGAGAGTACAGGTTGGGGGTGTCAGGGAACCACTTGGCGGGATTGGTCACCTTCATGGTGCTAGTGACGGTGGTGCCCGCGTCGGACAGCTTGTCCTCATAGGAACCAGCGGCCTTCAGCTCCACAGTCTGATTGTCGGCGGTGGCCACAGTCTCGCCGGAGTTATCCACAATGTAGGAGGAAATTGTGTAAGTTCCCGCCTGCTCATTGTGGAGGGCGCGCACGTCGGTCTCCACGGTGACGGCCACGTCGCTGTCCTCGCTGGTGCGGTCGTCAAACTGGGTCTTCACGAAGAAGTCCCGGATTTCCGCCTCGTCCTTGGAGTACAGGTACACATCACGGTAAATACCGCTCTGGCGGATGAAGTCCTGGTTCTCCAGCCAGCTGCCGATGGACCAACGGAACACCTTCAGAGCGATGGTGTTCTCACCCTCGGTGAGGTAGGGGGTGATGTTGAAGTCGTGGGCGGTGAAGGCGTCGGTGGAATAGCCCACCTTCTGGCCGTTGACATACAAGTAGTAGGCGGACTCCACGCTCTGGAAGGAGATGAACACATCCCGTCCATCCCAACTCTCAGGCACCTCAAAGCTGGTGCGGTAGTAGCCTACGGGGTTGTATACGGTGGGGGCATGGGGGTCCCCATAGTTGACGGGCTCAAAGTTACTGAACCAGGGCAGAGCGTGGTTGGTGTACATGGGCTCGTCATACTTAAAGGTACCGTCTTTATTGCGGTAGGTCTGCCAGGCCTGGGGCACATACTCAGGCTGGAAGGCATCCCCGGTGTAGTCCTTGGCCAGATAGGCCTCGTCTACCTTCTTGGCCTCTTCGGGATTCTCCACCAAGGCGAAGTCCCAGTCCTTGCCGGACAGCAGCATGTAGTAGTCTGAGGTCTCAGGGCCCACATCGTCCAGCACGGACTTCTCCGCCGCCAAAGCGGTGGCGGTGTCCTGGTAGGAGATGAACTGGCTCTTGGCCCGCTCACGGTTGATGCCGATGACTTCGCTCTGGTCATACCACTCGTCACCGGTGATGGCAGGGGTGCCATCCTCATTGAAGCGGATGCTGTTTTGGTAGTGCTCTTCTCTCATCTCCAGCACATGGTCATAGACCTCTGCGCCGGAGTAACGGGCAGCCAAAGCCGGGGCTACCAGTCCGGTTGCTAGGAGTGTCGCTAGGGTTGCAGAGATGGTGCGTCGTAGGTTTCGTTTCAACGCGGGTTTCATGTTCTACATCCTCCCTTTCATGATCCTGCGGTTTCAGCGGGGGTGCTAGGAATTTGTCCACACACACGCCCGCCGTTTTCACCATTATACCAAAACCACCCCCTATATTCAAGCCATCTTTTATATATTTTGCTGTAATTCATTGGAAATCTTTTCCTGCATCCTTAATTTTTGACACCAATTTGTTCCCATTTTTGAATTTTTATTAAAAAATCAGCGGGAATGGACGCCTGTGGATTCCATTCCCGCTGAGAGAAAATTTTTCAGTTTCTTTTCAGTTTTCCGCGTTA
This sequence comes from uncultured Eubacteriales bacterium, assembly GCA_902461475.1. Taxonomy (GTDB): domain Bacteria; phylum Bacillota; class Clostridia; order Oscillospirales; family Oscillospiraceae; genus Enterenecus. Next base: position 6,545 of record CABPXX010000035.1, read on the forward strand.
AACAGAGACAGCAAATCACCGGGTTTCTCCAGAATATGGGCGGCATGGTCCACGCTTCCATAGTCCACGCCGTTCCAGGTGGCGTAGGCAAAGTCGATGCCTGCGGCCTGGGCGGCCTTGCTGTCCGAGGGGGTGTCGCCCACGTACAAAACCTGGTCCGGTTTCAGGTCCATACGGCGCAGGCACTCCAGCAGGGGGTCGGGGTTGGGCTTGTGGAGCTGGGTGTCCTCCTCCAGCACCGCCGTCTCCATATATTGGTCCAGGCCGTTGCCCACCATGTCAATCTGGTACTGGGCCCGCATTTTGGAGGACACCACCGCCTGGCGCACCCCCAGCTGCTGCAATCTCTCCAGGGTGTCCACCATGCCGGGGTAGGGGGTGGCCCCCTCGGGGTACTCGTTGACGTAGCGCACCCAGCGCTGGTAGGTGGCCTCGGGGTCCTGGATGCCCAGCTCCTCCATGACCTTCATGCCCGTGTAGGCCATGAATTCCACCACGTCGGCCAGGGTACGCTCCTGGCCCAACTCCTCCTTTATAATACGGATGAGGGGATACATGTTCATATTGACGGTGTTGAGTAGGGTGCCGTCGATGTCGTAGAGCACCGCTTGGTAGGTTTTCATAGGGTTCTCCTCTCTAGAAAAACAGATGCAGCCGGGGGAGGACTGCATCTGTTTTGAATGATATGTTTATGCGTTAGTAGCTCTGCCGCCCTCGTCCTGGGGCTTCTTGCAGCGGTGGTGGGGCCGACTGCGGCGGCGCTTCTCGCCGCCCTCCCCGGCCTGGGGCTGCTGCTGAGGGGCGGGCTTGGGCTTGGCCTGCTGCTGGGGCTTCGGCTGGGGCTGCTGTCCGCCCTTCTGGGCCTGGGACTGCTTGGCGCCGCCCCGCTTGCTGGCCCCGCCGCCCTGCTGGGGGGCTTTGGCCTTGGTGGGCTTGTCCGGCTGCTGCTGGGGCTGGGCCTCCTTCTTGGCCCCGCCGCCACGACGGCGGCGATTGCGGGAGGAGGACTTCTTCTCCTCGCCGTCCCCATTGGCCCCCATATACTGCTCCAACAGGACCGCCAGGCTGGCGGTGCTGCCCATACTGCGCTCCTCCTCGGGGGGAATGTAACGCAGCTTCTCCAGCTCCTCCTTGGGGGGAGCCACATAGTCCTCAGGGCGCTTGCCCTTGCCGTTGCGCACCACCCGAATCTCGGTGGTACGGTAGGTCTTGGGCTGTTCGGTGGAGTCCTCCAGCCGCACCTTCACCTGCTCCCGCAGGAGGTTGACGGCGGTGACATTGCCCACGCCGTCGGGGCACTCCACAAAGGACTCCTGCTTGGGGCACCGCTTCACGGCGTCCTCATAGGCCTCCTGCTCGTACTTCAAACAGCACATCAGACGGCCACAGGTGCCGGAAATCTTGGTGGGATTCAAGGACAGGTTCTGGGTCTTGGCCATCTTGATGGACACCGGCTGGAACTCGTCCAAGAACTGGTGGCAGCAGAAGGGCTTTCCGCAGATGCCTAAGCCGCCCAGCATCCGGGCCTCGTCCCGGACGCCGATCTGCCGCAGCTCAATGCGGGAGCGGAAGATGCTGGCCAGGTCCTTCACCAGGGCCCGGAAATCCACCCGGCCCTCGGAGGTGAAGAAGAAGATGATCTTGCTGCCGTCGAAGCTGTACTCCACTTCCACCAGCTTCATATCCAGGCCGTGGCGCTCCACCAGCTGCTGGCAGATCTTCATGGCCTCTTTTTCCTTGCGGTGGTTGTCCTGAATCTGCTTTTCGTCCTTCTGGGTGGCCAGACGCACCACGGGGCGCAGGGGCTGCACCACCACGTCGTCCCGGACCATGGCGTTGGAGCGGGAACAGGTGCCGTATTCCACCCCTTTTCCCGTCTCCACAATGACCCCGGCGCCCTGGGGGACGGTGAGGCCCTGGGGGTCAAAATAATACTGCTTTCCGCCCGCTTTGAAGCGGACTGCGATGATCTCTGTCATGGATGTTCCTCCGTAGTATATCGAAATCAGGCGAACAGGCGGGCGCACACCCAGCCCAGCACATGGCCGGCGCCGGGGTTGTACACCCCGTTTTCCCGGCACTGCTTCAAGATTTGCAGCAGCTTCACCCCGCGCTGGGGATGCTGGGCCAGCTGTCCGGCCACGCACCCCTCGGTGAGGGAGAGCAGCTCCAGCAGCTGGGCGCTCTTGGGCTTCTCCAGCTCCAGCGCGGTGAGCTGCTGGGCCACCTCCAGCTCGCTACCTGTGAGCAGCAGCTGGGCCAGGGCCTGGGCCTTCTCCAGCTGCTCCTGGGGGGGCAGGGAAAGGGTCTCGCACCGGGAGCGCACCGTCTCCAGCAGCCGCCCGGGCTGCTCACACAGCAGAAGAAAGGCCCCGTAGGCAGGGCCGTCCTCCAGGCTTTTCAGCAACGCATTCTGGGCCGCCGGGTTGAGGGCGTCGGCGGGGTCGATGATATACACCTTTCGGGCCCCCTCATTGGGGGTGACATAGAGATCGGCCCGGAGGGTCCGGGCCTGATCTACGGTAATTTCCCGCTTGTCCGCCAGGGTGGTCACCCACTGCACATCCGGGTGGATGCCGCCTTGTACCTTCCGGCAGTGGCGGCACACGCCCCCCGGGGGCGGGTGGGCGGGGGCCCGGGAGTAC
>CABPXX010000036.1 GCA_902461475.1 uncultured Eubacteriales bacterium
CTGATTCTCCCCTTCTTCGGAGGCGTCCCCGCCACCGCCGCCATTGCCCGCACCAGCGTGGCCATCAAGGCCGGACAGCAGACCCGCCTCACCGGCATCATCCACTCCCTGGGCCTGCTGGCCTCCATGTTCCTCCTCTCCCCCGTCATGAGCCGTATCCCCATGGCCGCCCTGGCGGGCGTGCTGATGGTCACGGCCTGGCGCATGAACGAGTGGCACACCATCCGCTACCTCTTCTCCCACAAGCTCAAGGGCGCCACCCTGGCCTTCTTTGTCACCCTGGCCTGCACCGTACTCTTTGACCTGTCCATCGCCATTGTGGTGGGTATGGCCCTGTGCTGCGTGATCTTCACCGTCAAGTGCGTGCAGCATGTGGAGGTGACCATCAGCGAGGTGGACCCCCAGCGGCTCCAGCGCATCAACCTGTCCTATCACCCCCGCCACTCCTCGGTGCGGGTGGTGTACATCTCCGGGGCCATCTTCTTCGGCTCTGCCGGGTATCTGGAGCGGTCCCTGGCCCAGCTGCCCGGGGACACCACCTCGGTGATTCTCTCGGTGCGGGGCGTGTCCACCGTGGACGCCACAGGCATCCAGACCTTCTCCCGGTTCATCCAGGCCCAGCAGGCCCACGGCACCCGGGTCTTCTTTACCGGAGCCAGCCCCGCCTTCCGCACAGCCATGGACCGGGGCGGCGTCACCCAACAGGTGGGCGAGTCCGCCTTTTACTGGAGCGCCATGGACGCCCTGTCCGACATTGCCCAGGAATCCCAGACGGTCTAAGTTCATTTTTCCCGTCCACCCCTCCGGTGGGCGGGAATCTTTCTTGCAGTTTTACCCCAGTTCTGCTATACTGGAGAAAGTTCATACCTAACAGGAGGTATTTCTTTCATGCTTACCGTTGACCATATCAGTGTGATGAATCTGGAAAACGCCATGCGGGGCGCCCGCAATCCCCTCAACAGCTGGGCCCGCAGCGACAGCCACTACGATGAGCAGGGCAACTACATTCTGGGTGAAAACGACCTTGGCCTGGCCCAGCGTCTGTGCTCGGCCGGCACCGACCACCGGAAGTTCATCCGTCAGATCATGGTGTCCATGGACATCACCGCCCCCATGTACTGGTGGAAGGAGTTTGACACCTACAAGGTGGGCACCGTGGCCAACTCCACCTCTACCATGCACAAAATCCACGCCAAGGCCTTTGAGCGCTCCGACTTCAGCTGTGACCACATGACCCCTGCGACTCTGGCCCACTTCGACGGCACCATCGCCTACTTAGAGCAGGTGCGCAACCGCTATCTGGAGACCAAGGACAAGACCCACTGGTATGACCTCATCCAGCTGCTCCCCTCCAGCTACAACCAGATGCGCACCGTCACCCTCAACTATGAGGTGCTGGCCAACATCTACTATGCCCGGCGCAACCACAAGCTGGACGAGTGGCACACCCTGTGTGACGTGATTCTCACCCTGCCCTACGCCAAGGAGCTCATTGGAGCCTGCGAAAAATAAGGCGATGACAGCCCCGGAACCGGTAGTTCCGGGGCTGGTGAAAAAAACTTTGTTTTTTTTGAGAAAACGTGTTGACAATATGGGGGACCCCTGCTATAATAACCTTCGCTGCAAACGTGATGTGCCACACACGCTGGTGTAGCTCAGCTGGTAGAGCAGCTGATTTGTAATCAGCAGGTCGGGGGTTCGAATCCGTCCACCAGCTCCACGTTTCTACAATTTCATATGGAGGAGTACCCAAGTGGCCAAAGGGGGCAGACTGTAAATCTGTTGTCTTCGACTTCGATGGTTCGAATCCATCCTCCTCCACCAAAAAGACGATCTCATTTGAGGTCGTCTTTTTCTATTCCCTCTATGGTGCAATTCATCTGATTGACAATTCTGTAAGGTTTCTTGCATTTCTCGGAGTATGGAGTAGGATAGAAGCAGGACAACACATCGGAGGTGATCCCCATACGTACCCATACAGCCCGCCTATTCCGCATTTTTCCATTTCTAGCCGCTCTTTTGATGATTCTGTGCCTGCAAAGTTTGGCCGCTCAGCGACAACAACGATTTCAGGGCCTCAGCCCGGAAAACGGAGTGTTGAACCTCACCCAGGTGGATGTCTCCCAGACCGTCTATCAGGTGGTCAACAACTGGGACTTCTACCCCAACCAGCTCTACGACGCCCAAGACTTTGCCCAGGGCATCTCAGAGGAGAAGGCTGCCCCGGAGGTCTCAGCCGCCCAGGTTCCCTACGGCACCTACCGCCTGGTGATCCAGGCTCAGCCCAACCGGTACTATGCCATCTGCGGCTTTTCCATCGACTACGCCACCCGGGTTCTGGTGGACGGTCAAGAGGTACTGTCCTGCGGGGTAGTGGCGGACAACGCCCAGGATTCCATCCCACAGGTGGATTATATGACCATCCCTCTGTTTTCCGGGGAAGATGGTCAAATTGAGATCATCTATCAGTATTCCAACTTCGTCCACCGGGATGGGGGCTTCATCCAGCCCACCTACCTGTCCACCCCGGAAAACATTCAATTTCTCCAGCGGAGCAACAACCTGCTCTCCCTGACCCTCAGTGGCGGACTGATTTTACTCTCCCTGTACTTCCTGCTGTGCGCCGGGGTGGAAAAGCGGTGGGACTTCCTGGCACTGGCCCTGTGCTGCCTGCTCATGGCCCTGCGGGACCAGAACTTCTACAACATCCACCTGCTCTCTCCCGACGTGCCCTGGCCTATCAAGTACCGGGTGTTCATCCTCATTGTGATGCTCCTACCCGTGTCGGTGCTTCTGCTGCTGAAATCTCTGTACCCAAAGGCCACCCGGCACTGGCCTCTGGTGGTGTATCTATCCCTGGCAGCGGTGGCCTCCGCTCTGCTGTTTCTTCTACCCACTCAGGATCTGGTGCGGGTATCCACCACCATCTATTACCTCTCCATCCCCTACCTGCTCTATCTTCTAGTGGGAGTCGTGCTCCACTACTGGAAGCTGCGCAAGCTGGAGGGCACCGATGTGCTGACCCTGGTGGGCTTTGGCCTGATGCTGTACGCCCTGGTGTACGAGGCGCTGCTCACCGGACAGGACAATGCCGTCACCCATTACGGCTTGGCCCCCTTCGGTACCCCGGCGGCTGTGTTCTGCACCGCCATCGCCATCGGGCTGAAAATCCAGGCCCAGGAGCGGGCCTATGTGGAAAGCCGCAGCCAGATGCTGGAGCAGATGAACCGGATGAACCCAGACTTTCTCCACAAGGTCGCCCACGAGCTGAAATCCCCCCTTACCGTCATTTCCGGCTACGCCCAACTCACTGGAATGCAGCTGGCCTCCAACCACTTGAGCCGTGAGGCGCCGGAAAACCTGCGCACCATTCAAACGGAAGCCAAGCGTCTGGCCGATATGGTGACCAAGCTGATGGAATACTCCTATGGTCGAACCAGCGAACTGAACCTGGATCGAATATGTGTTTCGGAACTGCTGCAAAATGTTCGGGCAGTCGCCGCCCCCATGTGCATGAAAAATGACAACCAAGTGAATATAATCGACGCCCCGTGCGTGGATATTCACGGCAATTTTGAGATGCTGCTGCAAATTTTCATCAATCTCATTGCCAACGCCAGCAAAACACTCAAAACGGTACCATTATCATCAGTACCACCGACAGCGAGTGGGAACGCTTTGTCCTGTTCCGGGTGGCGGACACCGGCTGTGGCATCTCGCCGGAAGTACTGCCCCATATTTTTGAGCAGGGGTTCAGCACCGGAGGCAGCAGTGGCCTGGGCCTGTCCATCTGCCTGGACGCAGTAAAAACCCACAGCGGCGAGATCTGGGTGGAGCGAACTGGAGAAACTGGCACGGTGTTTGCCTTCACAGTCTTGAAGGAGGATTTTGCATGAGCACCATCTTGCTGGTGGAGGACAATCCCCACATCATGAAGATCAACACGGAAACGCTGACCATGCGGGGATTCCAGGTCATCCAGGCCGACACCGCAGCCCGTTGCCTGGAAATGCTGCGGTGGCATGCTGTGGACCTCATTGTGCTGGATATTCTGCTTCCCGATGGAAACGGGGTCTCCCTGTGCCGCCACATCAAGGAGGATTACCCCATCCCCATCCTGTTTCTCACCGCCCTGGACAGCAACCAGGACGTGGTGGAGGGGCTGCGGGCCGGAGGGGATGACTATCTGGCCAAGCCCTACGACCTGGAGGTGCTGATTGCCCGCATTGAAGCCCGGCTGCGCAGCGCTACCCAGACCCAACGGTACATTTCCTACGGCTGTCTGAAACTGGACACGCTCTCCCTGTGCGGCTATGTCCAGGGCCGGGACATGCATCTGACCCAAAAGGAGTACGCCGTTCTGCTGCTTCTGGCCCAAAAGCCAGGTCGCATGGTGTCCAATGCCGAACTGGCCATGCAGCTGTGGGGGCATGAGGACAACGCCGACAACCGGGCCCTGTGGACGGTGATCTCCCGGCTGCGCAAAAAACTGGACAACGCCAACACCCGCCTGGGACTGCATTCCCAGCGCGGAGGTGGTTATATTTCGGAATAAATGTGAGTATTTTCCTGTTTTTTGAGGGCGAACTTTACAGTTTTGTAAGGTTCGCCCTTTTGGTCTTTTCCCGTGATAAGATGAGGCTGGATCTATATCTTACAGAGGAGGAAGGACCATGAAAAAACGAATTTTGAGTTTCGTGCTCGCCTTGGCCCTGCTCTCCACCATGCTCCCGCTCCAAGTGCTCCAAAGTTGGGCACAGGCGACGGACGGCCGCTGTATGGCGACGCCAACGGCAACGGCAAGGTGGAATTGCTGGACGTCAACTTGATGGAACGCTACATAGCAGGTCTGGCAGATGGCAGTCAATTACACTTCACCCAGGCGGATGTCAACGCCGACGGTGTGGTGGACAATCTGGATGTGGAGGCCGTGAAGGAGTACCTGGCGGGCAACCGGGATTCCCTCACCCCCGTGCTCCACACCCTCACCTTCGTCACCGACGGCGGCGGAGAGGTGGGCCCCATCCAGGCTGGAGAGGGCTACCCCTACCGGGGCGAGATTCCCAATCCCGCCAAGGACGGCTACATTTTCGTGCAATGGGTGAAGGAGGACGGCTCCGTCTACTATCCCCACAGTGACGTGGTGGAGGCGGACATGACCCTCACCGCCACCTATGAGGAGATGGAGCCCAACCAAGAGCTGAACATCACCTCCTTCTCCTTAAAGGATCAGCCCACTGACGTCTCCTTTACCGTCCAGGGCAGCGTCTCCACCGCCGACGAGGTGAAGGCCCTGTTTACCCTGATGCCGAAAGACGGGTCTGACCCGGTGGCGGTAGAGGTGCGGGACAACCAGGACGGCACCTTTACCATCTACGCCCCCGGCGGCTTCAACCCCGGCGCCTCTTATGAGCTGACCCTGGCCGATGGGCTGAACTTTGCGGACAAAGAGTCCATGTTCCGCACTGCCTACTTCATGATTCACAAAGACGAAGTGGACAACCTCCAGTACAACCCCGACCTCATCTTCATCCAGGACACCGATGAGATGAACTACACGGTCAACGGCGAGACCGTCCCCGTGCTGGAGTCCGCTCTGGTGAGCAACGACGAGAGCCAGGCCCCCATTCAGGGCAGCTTCACCATGACCGGGGGCAGCCTGCCGGCCGGGGACATGGTGTGTATCTACGAGAACACCGACCCCCGGGACCGGGATTACACCCAGGACGCCTATTGGCACGACGCCGTGGCCTACATCCGCATCACCGAGGTCAACGGCACCACCTATCAGTTTGAAAGCCTGAACGAAGAGGACACCCAGCAGGTGCTGGCCATGCCCGCCACCATCCCCTATCAGGTGGCACAGATGCCCCAGAGCGATGGCCAGGTCAACAAGGACGCCTACGACTCCTACACCTGGGCCATGCTGGGCAACACCGAGCTGCCCACCTTCACCGTGGGCGACTTTGTGGTGTTCTACACCCAGGAGTTTGACCAGCTGACCCAGGACTCCCAGGCGGTCTATGGCCAGATCACCGCCGCCGACGAGAATACCATCTCCTATCAGCTCATGGACAAGGATGCTGTGGTGGAGGCCATGGAGAATTCCATGGACATGTTCGTCTCTCAAGAGGTGGAGAAAGAGGTCATCCTGGAAAATCTGGACGAGGAAGACCTGGAAGAGCAGATCAAGCAGCAGGCGGAGGAAAGCGGATTTGCCCAGCAGGTGGCCGACCAGATGTTCCAATCCGCTCTGGCCACCCAGGAGGTGCAGGATCAGCTGCTGGACATCGGCGTGACCCAGGAGGAGCTCCAGGAGATGCAGAACTCCGCTTCCCTGCTGGGGGTGGGTGCCTTTGGCGGCCGCACCCGCTTCTATGTGGACGGCATTAACATCAACCCCACCCTTATCAAAGACACCCACTTTAAAAACGGCGTGGGTGTGCGCCTGGAGCTCACCGCCAGCCTGACCCAAGAGGTGGCTCTGGATCTGAATGCCGGCATCGACCACCAGGTGAAGTGGTATCTGTTCATCCCCGTGCTGAAAAAGCTGGATGTCACTGTGTCCATTGATGTCCAGGAATACAGCGCCCTGTCGGTGGGAGCCAAGATGTACACCGTGCGGGACCAGAAGATGAAAAAGAAGTGGACCGCCCTCAGCGAGACCATCACCGGTCCCAACGCCAGCCCCTCCGTGCAGGAGGCCATACGCACCCTGAACACCCTAGCCGCCAAGATCAAGACCTACACGGTCAAGGGCCTGGGCCGTGTAGAGGAGCTGCAGGAACAATACGACACCATCAAAAGCACCCTTCCCTATGTGGAAGTGGACGGCACCCGCTACACTCTGGAGGAGTTGGAGCTGGAGCTGGAGGCCATTGACGTCAGCGAATCCTTCGAGGAGACCCTCATGGCCCGCAACCAGGACGAGGCCCGCACCGGCATGGAGCAGCTCATGGAGCGCTACCAGGAGATGCTAGAGCAGGAGTCCGACTAGGTGGATCTGTTCAACCTCTCCCTTCTGGACCAGGAATTCCACCTCAACGTCCTGGCCGTTAAGCTCAACGTGAACATCATTGGCCGGGCCAACGTCAACCTGGCCGTGGGTGCCGACCTGGAGTACCAGGCAGGCAAGCGGTACACCTTCTGGCTGCACATTCTGGATCTGAAGTCCGGCTCCAGCGAGATGGACCTCATCGATGAGCGCTTTGGCTTCCAGTTCTATGTCATGGGCACCCTGGGCTTCAAGGCTGGCGTCAAGAAGTTTGACACCGACATCACCATCCCCGTGGTCTGGACCAACATGAGCCAGTCTGAGTTGAACGAGAAGTTCACCGCCACCGTGGCGGTGGGCAACCTCACCGACGGCTATCAGACCGTTTGGACCGGACGGTATGGACGTGTGGACGTGTTCGACCTGCCCACCCAGGAGGAAATTCTGGAGCTGATGGGCTACTACAACTACGAAACCGACAGCGGCAACCTGAAATACGCCTCTGTGGAGGGCTATCAGGACCAGTCCACCGGCTTGAGCCTCACCGGAGACAAGACCTTCTACTTCAACGTGACCCCCAAGACCTACACCCTCACCGTCCGAGACGTGCAGGATGAGAAGGGCCAGGCAGTGACCAGCGTCACCGTGGACATGAAGTTTGCCCAGGAGTACGGCGGCACCCAGGTGACCGCGGACACCGTGTTTACCGGCACCGCCAACCAGCCCCTGTATGCCCACTGGGAAAAAAAGCAGGAACTCCCCGCCGACCAGTTCACCTTCGGGAACCTGCCTCAGACCACCACCTACAACGGAACAGCCCAAGCCTTCACCTTTGAGGTCAATGCCCCGGGTGTGAGCCAGGACAGCTTCACCGTGGAGTATAAGCTAGATAGCGGCACCGGAGAGTGGACCACCCAGGCTCCCACCGATGCAGGTAGCTATCTGGTGAAGCTCACCCGGCCCGGAGACGACCAGTATCTCCCCTTCGAGCTGGTGGTGAACAACTCCACGGTGGCTCTGCAAATCAACAAGGAACCGGTTGAGAAGCCCCAAAAAAGCCAGCTCAACTACACCTTCAGCAACTGGAACATCAAGATCACTAAGACCCCCAATATCGAAACCGACGGCAAGGTGATCTACAAGCTGTATGTGATCCCCGAGGCAGTGGGCGAATTCCAATACATCGCCACCTTCGAATCCACCTCTTTCTCCGTTCCTGAAGCTTCCCGGATCATAGCCAGCGGCAACCAGGCAAACCCCATTTACGGAATCGCTGTCCAATCGCTGGAGGGCCGCAACTACGCCGCTTCGGAAGAAAGTGATATCAAATCCGTTATTGTGGACTCCAGCGGAAATCCCACAACCATTCCCTTGGGTGTACTGCCTTCCACCGACACCTACTCCGCTGATTCCACCGTCTCCTCCCTGTCCTGCACCGTTCCTGTGGCCCCCAAGGTCTCCGCTCTGGCCACCCAGAACGTGGGGAACACCCCCCTCATGCCCCTCTCCCCGGAGCAGGTGTGCCTGAACCGGGGCAAGGAGTTCCAGATCACCCTGGACCTGAACCAGACCACCGATGTGTGGGGCATTCTGGCCAACGTGGACTATGACATCGAGACCCTGGAGCTCACCAGTTACACCCTGGGCAATATGTTCACCCAGGAGCAGTACCGGGTCCAGGAGGACCTGACCGCCGCTCCCTTCCGGCTGTTGGCCACCCTGGAGATCGGCACCACCTCTGCCCAGGGTGCCTTTGTCACCCTGAACTTCAAGGTCAAGGAGACCGCCCAGGAGAAGGACACCGTCATCTCCCTCAGCCGTCTGTAAGTGGTGGGCGAGTCCGCTCCCGTATCCGTGGAGCCCGGCCAGGACGTGCCCATGGCGGTGGATGAAACGGCCCCCGTGCTGGAGGGCATCGCCGACGGCCAGACCTACCAGGGAGACACCACCGTCACCGTGGTGGAGCCCCACCTGCAATCCGTCACCGTCAACGGCAAAGACGTGACCGTCACCGACCACACCTTCACCCTCTCCCCCACTCTGGGTGAGCTGACGGTGGTGGCCACCGACTACGCCGGCAACCAGACCACGGTCACAGTGACGGTGGAGCCCATCCCCGATGACGGGGAAGGCCCTGCCGCCACGGGAGACTCCAGTCACCTGTTGCTTTGGAAGCTCACCG
>CABPXX010000037.1 GCA_902461475.1 uncultured Eubacteriales bacterium
CCGCCGTTGGCGGAGCCGCCTGCTCCAAAGTTGGGAATTTTGGTCTCGGACAGATCTCCGGCTTGACCATAGCCCAGACGGGTCTCTTCATACCACTCTTTGATTTGGCCCTCTTCGCCGATGAGAATGGGGTCGAGCTGGGACTGCTTTTCTGCCCATACGGCGCGCTTGTCTGCGTCCACGCCCAGGATTTCCGAGGCCTCAATGGCCATCTTGTACACTTCCCAGGCCAGGGACTGGTCGTAGGTGGTTCCGTTTACCGTGGGGCCCTGCTCGGCAGAGACAGAGGGACCTACCACCAGACGGTCCTGGTACTCGCTGTACCAGAGGAACTGGTTCCAGAACTCTGCCATCTCTTTGAGCATGGGGTAGATGTGGTCCCGCAGGTAGGCCTCGTCCCCGGTGAACAGATAGTAGTCATACATGTTCTGCAATCCCCAGGAGGACCCGCCGATGTTCCAGCCGTACTCCTGGCTGCCAAAGGGGGCGGTGCATCCGAAGGGGTTGTTCTGGGTGTTGACCAGGAAGCCGTTGCCCTCACCGATGGGGGTGGTTTCAAAGTTTTCGGTGGCTACCCCTGCGGATTTCTCTGCGGTGAGACGGCCGGGAATAACCAGGGACTCCATGAAGTCATTGAACACGGTGCCGCACTCGGCCAGGTTGGTGGAGTATGCAGGCCAGTAGTTCATCTGCACATTGACGTTGAAGTGGAAGTCTCCGCCCCAGGCCGGGTCGCCCACACTCCAGATGCCCACCAGGTTGGTGGGGAGCGGGTCGCCCTCCCGGGAGCCTGCAATGGTGAGGTAGCGGCCAAACTGGTAAATCATCTCTTCCACAGCCAGCTGATAGTCCCCAGCCCGGTAGTTCTTCATCATCTGATCGGTGGGCAGGGTGGGGCAGGTGCCCCCCAGGTCCAGGTCCACGCGGTCAAACAGCTCCTGATGATCGCTGATGTGGTCCGCTTTCAAATCCTCGTAGTCCTTTTTGGCGGCCTGATCCACTCGAGTGGTGATCGCCTCATGGGGATCGGTGCCACGGTAGGTGGGATACTCGTTTTTGTAATCGGTGCCTGTGGCCAGGACGATTATCACTTCGTCGGCCTGGTCCACCGTCACCGTGCCGTTGGAATGGTCGGTGATCTCGCCACCGATGTTGACGATCTGGGCCTGCATCTCGCACTTGAGCTGGTTGTCATTTACCTCACCGGACAGGGTGATTCTGCCGTTTTCCGCCTGGGTGGTGGTGCTCAACCCGCGGGCAGACTTGGCAGAGGCGGTAAAGCTCAACTTGCCCTCTTCCGAGGCGGTGAGGTGGATCACCATCACCTTGTCGGGATGGCTGACAAAGTACTCTCTCTCGTAGTGGACGCCCTCATAGTCATAGTTGAGGGAGGACACGGCGGTGCGCATGTCCAAATCCCGCACATAGTTGTCAACATTGTCATTGGTCATTCCGGTTTCGGAGAAGTCCAGGTACAGATCACCGAAATCCTGATAGTGCCCCATGCCGCTGCCGTCGCCCATCACATTGTCCAGGCCGCCGGTGCCCAGAGGGAACACCGAGGAAGAGTGGTCGTCGGCCCCCTGCCGGATGGCCTCCAGCTGCTCCGGCGTCACAGCGGTGTCCCGGTTTCCGCCGTCGTAGTTGGGGCGGGATTCACTGGGGCCGCCGGTCCAGAGGGTTTTCTCATTGAAGTGAATCTGATCCTTTCCTACCTGCCCGAACAGGATGCCGCCGGTGGTGCCGTTGCCGATGAGCAGGCCGGTGTTCTCCCACTGGGACACGGAGCCGGGGGAGGTGTACCACATGCGGTATTTGTTGCCGTTGGACTGGGGCAGATTGCCCGCCTCCTCTTGGGATAGTTCTGGCTTCTGGTTGTCTGCTGCCAGCACGGTCAGCGGCTGCGCCGCTGTCATTATCACGCCTGTGGCCAGCAGAAGGGACAGAAGTCGTTTTCTGGTCTCTTTTCGTCTCACGTTTTTTTCTCCTTTCTCAGACACCTCAGAGCCTGTTGCAGGGATTTGCCCTGCAACAGGCCCATGTGGGAATCAACGGATTTTGCGCTTGCGTTGGGTCAACAGGGCGGCACCGGCGCAGACAGCGCTGGACAACATGGCCATCAGGGGTACGGCAATATGATGAGTGTCCCCGGTCTGAGGCACATGGTTCTCCGGCTTCTGGGTGGCCTTGGGCTTCTGAGAAGTCTGGGGCTTGTCGCTGGGCTGGGCTCCTCCCTCGGCGGTGAGGCCGTCCATAGCAGCGGAGAGGACAGCCACGGCGGTGTCCACGGTCTTCTGGTCGTCCTCAGTGAGGGTCTCGTCCGCCATCAAGGCCTGAGCCTCGGCCAGGGCGGAGCGGAACACGGCCACGGACTCGGCGGTGTAGCCGCTGAGGTCCATGCCCTCGGCCTTACCCACCAGGTCGTCCAGGATGGACTTGTCCGCCTTGAACCGCTGGGCCAGAATGGCGTCCAGCAGGGCCTGGGCCACAGGCTGGATGTCCTCTTCCATGGCGTCGCCGTCGGCGGCCACGTCCTTGGCCTTGGCCAGGGCGTCCACCAGCTCGGGCCAGTGGGTCTCCACGTACTTGTCCTGGTTGGGAATCATGGCCTCGGCCTTGGCGATGAGCAGGTTGAGCTCGTTCTTACCGCCCTGCACCAGGCCCAGACCCCAGATGCCCTCCAGCAGGGCATCCCAAGCGGCATCTACCTCAGCCTGGGTGGCGCTTTCCTTGTCCAGAACGACCTTGGCGTTGGTGAGAGCCTCCTCAAAGGCTTTCTTGGCGGTGTCGGTGACGCCGTCGGTGGACAGGGTCAGAGCGTAGTCATAGGTCTTTTGCAGCAGGGCCTTGTCTGTTTGAGAGGGGGGATTATGATCCTCCATCCGGTCCAGCTGGAGATAGTCCAGATAGATGGTTTGGTTATTCTTATGCTGCAATTTATTGATGTTTGCATCGTACCAGTTAGCGGTATCCTCGGCCACAATGCGAATGGTATGAACGCCAGCATCCAGATTCAACACCAGGTGGGTGCTTCTGGTCCAGTCGAAATACATCACGGGGAAGAGAAGGGTTCCCACATCTTCGCCGTCCACATAGACAGAGCGAATGGCGCAGTAATCGCCACCGGGGGCGTCACCTCGGTTGGAATAGCAGACGCTGAGGGAATAGGTTCCTGCCTGTGCAACCTCCATCTCCACCACAAGATCGTGGGTGGAGTCCAAGTTAGCGTTGCTGATCACAGCACCCTGGCCGGAGAAGCCTTCTGTGCCTGTGTAGAACAGATCTTCCTGATACACGCCATCCTCTGCTTCCACCAGAACGGTGCTCCCTTCGGGCCGGATGGTGATGGGCTGGGACAACTCAGATTCAATGCCATCGGCGGCAACAGCCACCAGGCTGTACACGCCATAGCGGGTGGTGTCGGGGGTATAGCTACCTCCGCTGACGGGGATGTAATCCTGGCCGTTCCACAGTTTGTAGGTATAGCGGCTGTCTTCTTCCCAGGTGAATACACCATTTTCATAGGTCATCACTGGCATATCCGGGCAAGCCACATGGTTGTAATCACTGAGGTTGATGGGACTGCGTACGCCGCTGTCTTCCACCACCAGTTCCAGGGTATGCTCTCCGGTCAGGGTGGTGGGAAGCACGTAGTCCGTGCCCATTTCCACGCCGTCCAACTTCACGGAGGTGAGGGTGTCACCGGTGCCCCGGAGGGTGATGTTCAAGGTGGCGTCCCGGTAGGAGTAGTTGGTCAGGTAGAAGGGACCGTCCATCCACTCTGGCACATAGGGACGGAAGACGATACCTTGTTCTGTGTACTCCATGCCGAAGAGAATTCGATAATACCCAGACAGAGTTCCGGCGATGGACCACAGCTGATTCCTGGAAGCCACGCCCTCACCGGTGGTGAAATTAATGACCTCATAGTTGGTCAGGGTCATGGCGCAGCCACGCAGGCAGGACTTCCAGATCTCTTCAGCCAACTGGTTGTTGCCCTCCTGGCCAGCGCCGATCATCAAGGTGGATTCCCAGCCGGGCCATACGCCGCGGTTGTGGTAGATGGTACCAGCTTGACGACCATTCTTCTGAGGATAAACGGTGTCCGCTCCATACAGCACCAGAGGGTAGTTTTCCATGATGGCTTGGCACTGTTCCTGGTTGGCGATGCCATACATCACAGCGTAGCCATTGGAGATGACGTCGTATTTATAAGCGTCCGGTGCACCCATGTAGTTGGGGTATTCCCAGGACACATACAGACCTCTCTCCTCATCCCAGAAATGTTCGTTGACGCGCTGCACCAGGTCTTCCTTCCGCTGCTGCCACATGGCTACCACGTCATCTCCATAGCCCAGAATATCCGCAGAACGGGCCATGATTTCATAGACCTGGCAATAGATGATGTTGACAATGGAGGACTTGGATTCGGCAATGTTGGCCAAGCTGTCCTGGGCATGCTCGCTCATCCAGTCGGGATAGGTCTTATCCCGGTGATCCAGTCCGCCGGTCTCACCCTTAAACAATCCGGTTTCAGGATCGTAGGCCACATGGAGATCCTGCTGGATGGTGTGTTCGGTGTAGGGATAGAATTCTTCCAGAAGTTCCACGTCTCCGGTGGTGAGATACTGTTCCCAGATGGATAGAGCTGTGATGATTCGATCCACAGAGACGGGGTAAGAGCCGCCGGTACCGGTGTCCTGCTGATAGACGGGGTGATCGGTATCGGTTCCCACCAGCTTTTCCAAGGCGCAGTTCTTGGACTCCTGGGGATAGATCCAAGCTAGAGAGTACTGGACCGACATGGCAGTGTCTCGGGTCCAGACATAGTTCCAGTTGGTACCTGTGTTGAACACGGGTCCATATTTTCCGTCAAAGGTATTCTCGAAGGTCTCCTCCATGGTGCGGTTGTAAACCGCCTCAATGATGGGCATATTGGGAGCTTCAAAGATGGGTTTAGAGGAGATATCCTGTTTCAGTGTCCAGGTCTGGTCTACTCCGCCATAGTTAGTGGTGATGGAGGTGCCATCGTTGGAGATGGCACGGTAGCCAGTGTCATCCACCCGGTTTGCTCTGATGGTGTACCAGCGCTGTGCAGGGGTCAAAATCCAGTTGGCGCTGTGCCAGTGGCTCTGGGCTCCAGAGATCTCCACCCGGCCCGTTTCGTTTTCCATGTGCAGCGTGGTGCTGGAGTCTGTGGCATTGGTAATGGAAACGGCAGAAGTACCGCTGACGTGGGTAATGACCCAGGCCGCTTCGGGTTTTTGGGCATCTTGGCTGGTGCCACAGACCACGCGGTTGCCCTCTTGATCCAGCAGCAGGTATCCGCCGGACTGGACGTGGCGGATATGGTAGGTATCCCCTTCGGCAATGGGGATCACATCAAAGGCGGTGGCCTCTTTGTCTGCCTCACTCATACCGTTGGAAGAGACATAGCCCAAGGTACCATCCTCCAGGATGGCAAAGACCTTGTCCGAGTTTTCATTCCAGCGGCACTGAATCTGCACCCCAGTGTACTCGGTGGCGGTAGAGGTGGCTTTGGAGCCCGGAATGACCACGGAGTCCACAGACCATGTATCCACGCCTTCTGCCGAGAAGGTGATGAATTCCGAGCGAATGGGCTGCTCAAAGGTCCATTCTGCCCGGCGTAGCTGGTCCTGGCTGATGGGGGTCGAGATGGTTTGGGTGGAGCCGTCGCTGAAGGTCAGGGTTGCGTTGAGGGTCTCACCCAGAGAAGCGGGCAATCCATAGAGGAAGATGGACTGGAACTCCATGGCCTGGTCGAAGTTCAGCTGCAGCTTTGCACTGGAAGTGGTGAAGCCGCCCAGCAGCTGGTCCATGGGCTGGAAGCCGTCTTGGGTGGATGCATAGGCCTGGAGGGCGCAGTCTGTCACTTCAGATGTACCAAACTCACCGTGGAGTTCCATCTCCCACACAGAGCCTTGGTTCTCGGTGGGTTCAAACCGGGCCCAATAGATCTGGGTATTTTTGCCCAGGCTGACTTCGGTGCCCTGGGGAGTGGGGGTCACGTCGGGAATGATGGTACCGTCACTGCATACCAGTGTGCCGGTGATGCCGTCTCCAAACAGCACCGCTTTGTGGACCTGGTAGGAGCGGTCAAAGCGGACACCGACAAACCGGTTTCCCTCTGCGGGGGTCCACACAGACTGGGTGTCGTCGGTGATGCCGTCGTTGATATAGGCGGCCTGGGAAGAACCGGACTGGTCAAACCCCACGCCATCCCAGGCGATGTTGCTCATAGGGGATAGATAGGTCAAAGTGAACTCGGACAAATTCCAGCCCTCGTAGTCGGCCATAAAGGTCAATCTCTGCTGGCCGGCAACCAGTCGCACCTTCGTGGAGACCTCTTGATAGGTCTGCCATCCGCCCGTTACAGGTACGGACACTACAGATGCGCCGGTCTGCTGGGTTACAATGCGCACGCCGCGATCTGCGCCCACATCATTGCCGCACGCCACCCGCAAGGTAATTTCATACACGCCTGCATCCTGTACGGACAGAGGATAGTCAAACCAATCTCCGTCATCCACATTGCCTACGTTATTGGGTTCGTTAACAATACCGGCTCCCCGTTCCCACTGGGTGGCTGGGATGGTGACGGGGGTGTCTGCACCTACTGTATAATTTCCGGTGTGTTCCAGCGGAGACACCTCCAGATAGTCCAGATTCCAGGTATTTTTCTGGTTGTGGATCACCACATGGTGATAACCGGGCTCCAGTTCCACCGCAGTACCTGCCAGAATATAGTTCTGCCAGTCCTCTGTGGAGGGGAAGGACATGTCATAGGAGGTTCCGTCTACTTCCAGGCGGTAGGAGCCTCCGTCCTGAATGGTGGATACTCCTGCGCAAAAACGATACAGCCCGGACTGTGTGGCATACACTCCGAATTCCACACGGTCACCCGCATCAAAGTCGCCGATATATCGGCCTGCACTGGCCGAAGGGCTCTCCAGGATCTTGGCGCCCTGTTGATCGACATATGCTTCCGCTTCGTAACGATGGGCGTGCTCTTTAGAAATGTAGCTTTCCGCCCCTGTGAGTACCAGACAGTCCAGGTTCCAAGTGGCTCCCGTATTGGACACCGTCAAGGTGTGATCCCCCTCTTCCAGCTTCACAAGGGCCCGGGTATAGGTGTATTTCTGCCAATCTCCGGAGTTGGGAATGGCAAGTTCAGCCATGGGGGTGTCGTTGAGCAAGATTTGGGCGGCACCACCATCCTGGATGGTGCCAGTGCGTACCAGTACCTGATATTCCCCGGATTCGGACACATGAATGGGGAAGGACGCCTGACTTCCCTCATAAAAATCTCCCACATATCCAGTACCAGAGTAACTAGTGCCATTGGCAAGAATTTTTCCGCCGTCCAACTGAGCCTGTTCTGCCTCTAGGTTGACAGTTTGCCCTAGAAATAGGGAGTGGTTTGGAGCAGCGTTGGTAGGCGTTACTGCAGTGGCCCAAGGAACCAAGCCAAAGGTTATGGCCCCTGCTAGGCAGGTTGACAAAACTCTCTGTCGTGCTTTCATAAATATCCTCCTTTTTCTCAGTTGGAAATAAAATATGTTGGATTGATTTGTATGAATCCCTCCTTTATTGAATTAGAACTCCGTATTGAGATAGCCAAAAGGGTCCTGTAAAATGCTGCGGGCCGCCATAGCCGCTGCCCCCATGGCGATGGAGTTGTGCTCCATGGTGTCGATCTCAATGTGCAGCTCGGCCCAGATGGCGGGACGCAGGCGGTTCTTCAACTGGCGGCACACTGTGTCCATCAACACCTTGGGGGCCATTTGGGCCAGCTGGTCCCCAATGACAATGGTGCCGGGGTCAAACTGGTTGATGAGGCTGACAATGCCCACGGCCAGATACGCGCAGTTTTTCCGGTACTCCTCCAGGGCCAACGGGTCCCCGGCCCGGATGGCGGCGGTGAGCTCCTGGGTGGAGAAGTTTTCTTCCAACGAGCTGGGCGCACCCTCTTGCAGCCGCTGCTTCACCCGCTTTTCCAGGGCCAGGGAGGAGCAGTACAGCTCCAGGCAACCCCGGTTGCCGCACTCGCATTTGGGCCCATTGTAGTCAATGGAGGTGTGGCCGATCTCCCCAGCAATGCCCATGGCCCCTTGGACCAGCTCTCCGTCGAAGAGCAGGCCGCAGCCGATGCCCTGTCCGGCCACGATATAGGCCAGATTGCGCCGGGTGTCGTCCTCGGAGGAAAACCAGTACTGAGCGTAGGCGGCGGCGTTGGCGTCGTTGACCAGCAGCACCGGAATGTCAAAGGCCTCCTGAAACCGAGCGCTGATGGGGAAGCCCTCCCAGCCGATGCGGTTGGTGACAAACACCACCTCCCCCTCTTTTTTCAGGTAGGGGCCGGGCACCGCCACGCCAATGGCCATAATGCGGCTCTCCCGGTTTTCCTCGATCATCTGCTTGATGCTCCGCTCCATGTCCAAGATCAGCTCATCCACTCCCAGGTCTGGGGGGATGTTCCGGCTCTGTACCTCGTACACCTCTCCGGAAAGCCCGATGCGTACCATGCTATAGGAAGTGCGGGTCACCATGACCCCGATGACCTGGTAGCGATGCCCGTTGATGCGTAGGCCGATGGAGCGGTGGCCCTTGGTGCCGTTGAGGATCTCGGTCTCCACCACCAGCCCGGAGTCGATGAGTTCTCCCACGATGTTGGTGATGGTGGCCCGCTTTAAGTTGGCCATCCGGGCCAGCTCCGCTCGGGAACAGCACTGCTGGCGGCGCAGAGAGTCGATCACCAGGGCGCGGTTGAGTTTGAGTTGTTTGGCGTGGTTGATTCCACTGGTGACTGACATAGGCAGGTCCCCTTTTTCTATGGAGTGTCAGCAATCTTGCTATGTTCCGCATGATATCACAGGGGTATTTTTGTGTCAAATGACACCAGATGCGTCAAAAATACACAAATCTATCAGAAATGAACAAAAACAACCTGTACAATTTGAATGCAAAGGGAGAAGAAACAGTTTTTTACTTTGTCAATTAAATGAACAATATAATTTTCCGACAACTATTCGAGGAGTGAACAAATTTCCACGG
>CABPXX010000038.1 GCA_902461475.1 uncultured Eubacteriales bacterium
TCAGTTTCGCTTAATTTTTTCCTTCATCACCTACTTGACTTCATACCATTGGACTTTCTGTGATTTTGCAAGCAAAGCATACTGGAACTGAGCAGGGAAAGCTATTCACACATTCCAACAAGGAAGCTATCGTAAACCAAGCAGAAGCAACAAAGCGGGTTTAACTTGCCAGAAGCACCAGCGAAATACCATAGAGTACATAGTCCACGCATGGGATAGCCACGCTGTTGCCCAACGCTTTATATCGTGCGGAGTCTGAAGCGCCGGGGATCGCTGTCCAGCCGTCGGGGAAGCCTTGGAGCCGCTCGCATTCCAGAGGGGTCAGGCGGCGGATGAGTCTGAGGCGGTGTGTATCATCATCTAGCACCAGATCCGTAGCATCCTTGTGCTGACGGGCACTTTGGGTGCTGACAACTGCCCCGTCTTTGAACACGTCCACTCGCTGTCTACTGAATACCGCATGATGGTCCGTTGCGGTGAGTGTGTAGGCAATGTCCTCCTGATAACCAATGCCATTCCCGCCGTTTTGGGGCTGACGGTCTATGGCATTGCCGGTGATACAGAATACGGGTTCCTGCTCCACCAATGGCACATTGTTGCCACCAGTACCGTATCTGGCGGACATGGTGGGGGCCACCGCATGAGGGCCGGTGTAGCGGGAGTCGATGCCGTGGTTCTCGTAGACCAGAGGCTGGTGCCCATGTTCCTGGGCCCGGAGTGTGGCTGTCACATCCATGCTGCACCCTATGACGCTGCCACCCTGGTCGTTGAGGCATAAAACCGACGGCATACAGTTGCCGCCGGCGCTGCCCTTCAGCGTGGGGGCGAGTTCTTCGCCATAGCCGATGCCTCCAGCTGATGCTCCGGCTCCAGCGGAGAAACCGGCAATAAAGGTCTGCTTCATCCCTGGTTGCGCTCCCAATGCTCCCGCCACGTCGTGGAGATCCCGAATTTCATCTCTCTGATTGGCCGCAAATGCTATTGGCCGGAGCAGGCCATTTTGATCGGTGGACACATTATTGGTGAAAGTGTTCTGGTACTCGTCCAAACCCTCCGTATTTTCTTGGCTTGGCTGGGTGACGAAGGTTTGCATCTGCATATTACTGGTAGCCATGAGAGCCCCAGACACTCCGTGGAGATCGATACCCTCATCTCGCTGGTTGATGTGATATGCTTTTAGTTCGGTGCCACTTCTGTCCGGGGGGATAACTCCCGACTGGATCTCTAACGCTCTCTTGAGCGGTGGTGGGAGTCCTTTTCCACGTTCAAAAGCTCGGCGGAGAATACCCAGGCAGGCTTTCCTGGTCAAATAATATTTGCTGGGAGGATTGACCTGCAAAATCTGCGACAAGGAAGATTCTTTTTCTTCTCTGGGGGACACCCCAGTATTGAGCGTCAAGGCATCGCCACGCCAGGGAGAAATCAGTTCCCAATATGATTCGCCCAGCAGATTCCCAGCGCCCGGTGTCAGGTCGAGGGACTGAAACATCACAAACTTTAATGCGGACGATCTCTTCCAGGACGATGCGGAAGTCCTCGCCTTTTGGGGTGCCGCTGGAGAAGGCTCCGGGAACGTTTTCCCACAACAAGAATCGAGGTCGAACATGGAAATCTGCTGGGTGTCGCTGCTTTTCTGCATTTCTCATCTCCTTTACGATTCTGATTTGCTCCATAAATAAACCGGAACGTGCGCCGGAGAGACCGGCACGCTTTCCTGCCACGGACAAATCCTGGCAGGGCGAGCCGCCGCAAATGATATCTACTGGCGGCAGCTCGGCACCGTGGAGCTTTGTAATATCCCCCACATGGATCATGTCGGGAAATCGGTGCTTGGTCACCTCCATGGGAAAGGCTTCGATTTCACTGGCCCATACAGGGATGATCCCGTTATGGACGGCAGCCAAAGGAAATCCGCCGATCCCATCAAATAAACTACCAAGGGTCAGTGTACTCATTTGGCCACCGCCTGGACCACCGTTCTGGTGGTATTGACCGCAGCCTGGGCCGTATAGACCGCAGACATAATGCTGGCTCTAGTGGTGGTGTCCAGGCCGAAGGTTCCGGCGATGCGTGGAATTTCCCCTGCGGACAACATCAGTCCCAGACCCAGAAGGGCATTTTCTTTGAATACCATCAATCCTGCAATGAGGATGGTGGCTTGCAGGAAGGCGGTGAGGCAGAGTCCAATGATCTGCTTGCACCATTGGATGAAGCCGTCGGTATAGCCACGGGGGACGCTGAACATATACAGGCTGCCCACAGCGATTTGGATGAGCAGGATACCGCCTCGCTTCAGGTTTGCAAAGAATACCTTGATGACGGCATAGGCCATGAGAATGATGCAGAACAGGAGCATGATGGGGCTGGTGATGGAAGCAAAGCCGAAGTAGGAGCCGGATGTCATTTCGGTCAGGGACTCCACATCACCGAGAGTGTCGATGATCTCCGTGGCCACTTGGCCAATGGAGGTTCCGTATCCAGTGATTCCGGCGGTGAGACTGCCCTGCAACGTGACGGAGAGTTCATAGAGCCGCACGGGTACCACCGTGAAGAGACCTGCTGCCATAAAGCCCTTTATGGCATTGAGGGCGGTCTCTTTGAGGTTTCCTCTGCCGGAGGAATACTCAATGCCGCATTCAAAACAGGCCACTACAAGCCCTGTGCCATAGAGCGCCCAGGCCAGATAGGAGAAAAACAGTACAATGCTCTGCACCCAGTTCATGGTGAACAGCTCCACGCCCATGTTACCCATCTCGGCAAAAAAGTTACCCAGAAAGCCCATGATCTGACTGTAGATCCAATCAATGATCTGGCTCAGGACAGTATCAGCTACAAAATCCCAAATAAACAATGGTTGGTTCACCTCTTTTCGGAATGAGGCCGTACCAACCGCATGACACAAAGACCCCGCAGCTGGTACGGCCTTTTGTGTCAATCAATTACATGGTTTGCTGGGTGTTAGATGCCAACGATACCCCAGATGTACAGGGGGGCGGTGAGGGTAAACACCAGACAGGCAAACAAAATGGCGGGTGCTGTCCACTCAAACTGCCCGGTTTTCCGATAATCAAAGTATGCAGTACCCACTTTGACAAAGAAAAATACCGCGAGGATCAGATCAATGGCAGGGAAGACCACGTTGTTGACCACAGTCTTGATTTGGGTGGATGCGGTGGTCCAGGTGCTCTCTACGGCTCCAGCTACATCTCCGCTGCCAGCGGCCAGGGCTGTGCCTGCCATCAGGGAGGTCATGGCCAGCGCCACCACCAGTAAGAGAGCAAAGCGTTTGTAGTTCCATTTACGCATAGATTACCTCCAGTTACAAAAATATAGTGTGTATTTGGGCCCGGATGATGCTCTGGAACATCAGGGGGTGGAGGCCCACTGAAAAAAGGACTCAGGTGAACCATTACATCTGCTGGCTCATGGCCTGCCGGGAGTTCTGCTCCTGCTGCTCCCGGAGCTTTTGCTCATAAGCGGTATTGACCGCCTTCACCAGCGCAGTCCGAGCTTCGGCGGTGATGGCGTGGAAGGTGTCGTTGTACTTGGTCTGACCGTGTTTTTGGTAGGACTCCTGGGGCATGGAGACGAACCGGCCTTTGTCGGACTCGATAATACGGATGCCGTGGACAGCAAAGGCACCAGCGATGGTAGCACTGGCATAGGCTTTGGTTTTGAAGTCTCCATCTACCAGACGGTCGATGCGTGCTTCTACCTGGGGGGTGGGAATGTCCTGCTGTATGTTCTTAGGTGTTGCCATGGTGTTGATCTCCTTTCTTTACATGGATGGATGGATCATGTCGGGAACGGTGGGAGATTTCTGCTGAAGCTGCTCCAGCTGCTCTCTGGCCCAGTCGGGCAGATGCTCCTCCCGGAGAATGCCGATAAAGTCGCTGCGATTCCATCTGGCCTGCTCTCCGTCGCCAAGACAGGTGGCATATACCGCTCGGCCGGAAGCGGTGGGGTTGCATCCGAAGCCCCCAGTCGCCAGCCAGAGCTGGTTTTCCGGAGCCCAGTAGGATTCCCTCAGGGTGAAGGGACTCATGACCAGCACCGTGCCTTCCAGCTCTTGTCCGGTCATATCGTCGCAGTGGGAGCCGTCGAACAGTTTTAGCTCTGCCTGTGCCTCCCGGAAAGCGTTGACGAAGCCGTCCAGCACAGCAGGGTGACTTTCCACCGCAAACTCATAATTGCGGTCACAAGGGGGAATAAAAGTGGATGCAGCCCATGTTTTGTTTTGAGGGCTGAACCGCCCATCATACTGCTTTTGTTGTAGGGTGGAAGATAACACCCATCCCACACGCTTAAAACCGAAGCTGTCGATGACGCTCTGGGCGCAGTTAGCGTCCAGATGCATCCCATCAAAGCTCTTGCGGATGGCCTCCTCAATGGCTTGCTTGCAGGCGACATTCTCCGAGTGACTTGCCTGCCAAAGCCCTATCTCGTCTTGCCGCTTAGCTTCGGAGAGGGAGCTGAGGTAGAGGTAAGCGTAATCGTTAGTCATGGGCCTTTTCACACTCCGTGGCCATTTTGGTCAACGCCTCGTGCCACTTTGCTTTGTGGTCGTCGGACACCACAAGGACAGCGCCGTCTACGCTGAACACTCGGAGATTGTCAAAGAGAATGCCTGCATCCGCAAAGGCCTCTGCCGGAATGGGAAGCATATCCTCGTCACACCCGTGGCAGCTGCCGCACATATCCTCATCGCCCTCCTGGCCCTCCCAGCCAGTCATCATATCTGCGCCCAGGCTGTTGACCAGCCGCATCAGCGTAATCATAGCGGCGGCTTTCTCCACAGGCTTCATCTCCGGCTTGAGCAGGACGATGGCATTTTCCAGGGTGTGCAGCTCCAGGGTTTCCTCTTGCTCCAGACCGCTCAGAATCAGGGCGGCAGACTGGATGACGGCTTTTCCGTCGTTGGTGTAGTTGATAAATGTCATGTTCATTCCTCCATATCGTTAAGTATTTTGATTTGGTTCATGGATCAGGGTATAACGCCCCTCGTACTCGTCGGTGGGGGACAGGTGAAACATACTCAGTTGCCAATTCCTTGCCGTGTTGTAGCGGCGGGGGTCGTAGTTGGTGATGACAATTTCTTCGTACTCACTGCCTGCCTTCTGGGACATGCTGTTGGGTCGGGTGGTGTAGAAGATATAAAACTCCTTATACAGCTCCACGATATAGGGACAGTAGTTGTAGGACACCATGACGTACCCTTCGCAATTCAGGAGGGCATCGTGGAGCCGCTGGTGATCCTCCTTTGGGAAGACCACCGCATAGCAGCCCTCTGCCTCGTAATAGGGAGGATCGCAATAGAAAAACGCACCTTTCCGGTCGTATTGGCGTACAATTTCCACGCAGTCCTTGTTTTCAATGATGACCTCCGCCAACCTGCGGGAGCATTCCCAGACCAGGTGAAAAAAGCGACGGATGTCGCAGGTTTTTCCTGCAAAGGACTTGGCCCCGCCACTGAAGCTGTATCGGATAAGCTTGAAGTAGTCTGCGGCCCGGCGGACGTCTCCACGAGGAGCCCTCTCCAGCATCATTCTGCGGATGGCCTCTCCATCAGGCGGCTCCAGATATCGCTGGGTCAGCTCCATCTCTTGGCTGAGATAATCGTCGGTGAATTCTTCCTTGGAGAAGAATTTGTACAGCACATTGAAATCATCTCGGGTGTTCAGGGGCAGAAAGCCCAGCTCCAGAAGCAGGGCCATAGTTCGGTTCTTGACGCAGCAGAAGAGGTTGGTCAGGTCGCTGTTGAAGTCGTTGTATACCTCCATGCAGCCTTGTTGAATGGGACGGTTGAGGGTTACGGTGCCGCTGCCACCAAACACGTCGATAAACCGGGAAAAATGTGGGGGAGCCAGACGGTGGATCAGCCAAAGCAGCTTGGCTTTGCCGCCCACCCATGGGATAAAGCTCTTCAATCGACGTCACCGCCAAAGGAGTCCAGAGATCGCTCCAGTCCCTCCCTGGCCAACTTCAGACCATGTTCCATGGCTCTCAACTGGCCAATGGTGGAATAGACCTCCCCGGCGGTTACGGCATAGAAGTAACCGTCTTGGCTGCTGGCAATGGGATGCCCCTTTTTGCGCAGACGGTGGACCTGTTTACGCAGTTCAGTGCCGCTGATGTGGAGTGCTGTCTCGATCTGACGGCTTTTCTGGATGTTTTTTCTGCCTTTGCACACGGCCTTCAGATAGGCCAATACCTGTTGTTCTCGCATCATTGTTCCTTTCCGGGGCCATACCCGAACAAGGAACAACAAAAAAGCAGGAGCCGTGTCCCTTTCGGGTACGGCCCCTGTGTGTTTTGTTTGGGAATATGAGAGGGTTACGGTTTACTGCATCTGCATCCCTTCCAGTTTAGGGTCAGAGGTAGGGCAGAGGAGGGGTTCGCCATCTTCTCGCGCCACCAGCCCATAGGGGGTCAGGACTGCATTGGCATGATTCAGGATGTCTCTGCCGTAGGCATTGAGATTGACGTGCTCTTGCAGCATGGAAAGGGTTTGCTCATCCAAGATGGTGTGCAGCTTCTGGAGTGCCACCTCCTTGGGACTGCGCTGGTCGGGCTGGAGCAGGTAGTCGTCCAGATTTTCCGCAATGCGAGCGGCGGCGACGACCTCGTGGCAGTCGGTGGCAAGGATGACTGCTTTGAGTTTGGTGAGCTGTCCATACCGCTCCAGGCATTTGATGGTCTCTGCCAGCTGATTCAGATCCTGGATGTCGTTGCACTCCAGGTTCTCCAGCAGATCGGGAATGGCGCTGTCCTCGGCCCAGAAGACCACCTGGTCCCAGGAAGCAGATTCGCCCAGCTCCTCCAGAACACGGGACAGCTGGCTCTGTGTGGCGGGGAGTTCCAGAGTGACCTTGGGTTCCTGCTGATTAGAACCTTTGGCCACCAGCATGCGAATGGCGTAAGAGGGAGGCTTGGGAACTACGTCCAGGCTGTCATGTACCTGCTTGAGGTCTTCATGCTGGGTCACATAGCCATGGCTGACAAAGACACCGCCCTCCTCAAATCTGGATTTTCTGCCGAGCATATCAAAGTCCAGATACTCAAAGATGGAGTCGGGAACTTTTTCAAGTGCAGGGATAAAATCGTTCTCGGCATAGAATCTGCCCAGCTGCTCATCCGTTGTGGCGTTGACCACATGGCAGCAGTCTGTGCTGTAGGCCAGATCCAGCAGGGTGGAGAGAGGGATGGGGCCATGGTCTTTGGCTGCTTCCATCTGGACCAGTCCTTCGAAAGCGGCCTTTTCCATGTCACTCAGCCCCTCCAGCCTGGTTAGCAGGGCGTTGAGCTGGTAGAGGTCACAGTCCGAGCTCAGATGGTCATGGAGAAAGGGAAAGGCTCCCGGATGGAGCAGTTCCAGGTCCGGTTTTTCACCGGGGGCCATTTGGAGCTTATCCATGGCATCCTGGAGCTGATAGTAGGTAGCCGGAAGCTCCAGGCAGCAGTATTGATTATTTTTCCCGTAGAGCGCAATGCAGAACGCATTATCCAAGGGTCATTCCTCCTGTCTGGTGGTCGTAGTCTTCCTGATACTTGGCAGGGTCTGCGCCGGGGACATCCCAGCCACACATACTGCCCACCTCCATGGCCTGTCTTTGCCACATATCTACACCAAGGTGCTCATTGAGCTGGTCGGCCAGTTCCACATTCCGCTCCTTGTCGCCGGTGTCCCACTCGGAGGGGTGGTAGCCGGTTTCACCTCGTTTGATGCAAATCAGCTGGCCCGTAGTGGGCAGGGTGGAGTAGCACATCTCCGGCAGTCCCTCTGCCAATTTGGGGGAGAAGCGCTCCTCCTCCGTCTGGATACTCCAATCGTCGAAGCTCCACAGATGGACATACAGCTCGTCGTCGCCAATGCAGATATCTCGCTGCTCAAATCCTTCGCCCCAGCCATCCGATGCCTGCCCAGAGATATACTCCTTCAGGTTGGACAGTTCCACCGGGGTAAGGGCCCCTGCAACACGGCATTCCGCAACACCCCAGAGCTGGCCGTTTCGATCCTCGACCGTGAACACAGCTGACTGGACTTTCCGGTTGACGCTGTCATCTTCGCTGTACCAGTGCATCAGCCCACGTTCCATTTCTTCCGGCATACGGTATTTGGTGAGAGCGCTGAGAATGTCACCTTCGTAGCCACGCAGCATTTTGCCATCCAGCTGGGTACAGTCCTCCTCTATGTCGCCGTACTCGTTGCGGGTGTAGAGGTCCGCTGTCAGGGGCATATACAGCTTCAGGGTAGTGAGTTCTGGTGGAATCACGGAGAAGCTGTCCTCTCCAATGATCAGGGCAAGGCCACTGCCGTTGTCCCACTTCATGTGGAACTGGCCGATATCGTCGATGTAGTCCAGGGTGCCGGTGCTGCCCGGCTCCAGCTGGGTATAGGGGTCTTTCATCTCTCTGAGTTTAATTCTGCTTCCTGCGGGGAATTGCTCTCGCAGGAAATTCAGCCATTCCTTGGGAACTGACATTTACATACCTCCCATTTGAAAAGTTTGTTCTTCTTGGTGTGTTTCTCCCATCATCAGTACCTCCAGGCTTATCGTGCCGTGGTAGGCCACATACCCCCGGTCGGTAAATGTACCAGTCTCTTGATTCATGTGCTGCAGGCCGTACTTCTCGTAGTCATAGAACTCGTCCAGATTGGGGTCATACTCAAAGTGGCCGGACTGCTGGATCATGAACATTCCGTACTCTGCAGGGGTATGGGCGCCGGGGGCAAACTGGAACAAATCCAGATTCTCGGCCAGACAGCAGATCTGGCTGGCATTCTTTGGCTCAGCCAAGGCTACCACAGCCCCCAGCTTTTGAAGGTTATCCCGGTCAAGTCTGGCCACAGCCCATGCCAGGTCGTTAAGGTCGAAGATGCTTTCCTGTTTGAAATCCAGTGCTACATCCACCTCCATAGGGA
>CABPXX010000039.1 GCA_902461475.1 uncultured Eubacteriales bacterium
ATCCCTTCCTCCGGATCCTATCAGATCGTCGCCGGGGAGCGCCGCTGGCGGGCCGCCAAGCAGGCGGGCCTCAGCGAGGTGCCGGTGGTCATCATCGAGGCCGACGACCGCAAGGTCATGGAACTGGGCCTCATTGAGAACCTCCAGCGGGAGGACCTGAACCCCATGGAAGAAGCGGAGGGGTATCTGGTGCTGCTCACCGACTACGGCCTGACCCAGGAGGAGGTGGCCCGGCGGATGGGCAAGTCCCGTCCCGCCATCGCCAACGCCCTGCGCCTCACCTCCCTCCCCCCAGCCGTCCGGGAACAGCTGGCCCAGGGCATCCTGTCCGCCGGACATGGCCGGGCGGTGCTCATGGTGGAGGGCGAGCAGGCCCAGACTGCCTTTGGCGCCTGGATTGCCGAACAGGGACTGTCGGTGCGTCAGGCGGAGGCCGCCGCCAAGCATTTCACCCTGGAGCCCAAGGTAAAGAAGGAGAAGCCCACCAACGAAAACCAGATGTATATCGACCAGGCCCAGCAGCAGCTGGCCAGCCATCTGGGCCGCAAGGTGAAGATCACCAACGGCAAGAAGAAGGGCCGTCTGGAGCTGGAGTTCTACAATGTGGACGATCTGAACAACCTGCTGGAGCAGCTCCAGCAGCTGCCCCACATGGAGCACACCCAGGAGTAATACCAGCCCAAACGCCTCCCTTGTGCAAAGGGAGGTGGCACGGCTTCTCCTGGGCGCGCGGAAAAAAGGCGGGGACGGAGGGATTGTCTGCTGCACGGACACGTCAACCCCTCAGTCAGCCTAGCAGCTGACAGCTCCCCTTACACAGGGGAGCCTTCCAGCTTTCTCAAAATACACCTGACAAAGGAGAAAAAGAGACCATGTTAGACATTAAGTTTATCCGGGAAAACCCCGACGTTGTCAAAGAGAACATCAAGAAGAAGTTCCAGGACGCCAAGCTGCCCCTGGTGGACCAGGTCATCGAGCTGGACCGCCAGAACCGGGACGCCATGACCGAGGCCAACAACCTGCGGGCCTCCCGCAACTCCCTGTCCAAGCAGATCGGCATGCTCATGGGCCAGGCCAAGAAGGCCCCCTCCAAGCTGGAGGAGGCCGAGGCCGTCAAGGCCCAGGTGAAGGCCAACGCCGACCGCCTGGCCGAGCTGGAGGAACTGGAGGGCAAGCTGGCGGTGGAGATTCGCTCCATCCTGCTGAAGATTCCCAACATCATTGACCCCTCCGTGCCCATCGGCGAGAGCGACGAGTTCAATGTGGAGGTGGAGCGGTTCGGCGAGCCCGCCACCCCCGACTTCGAGGTGCCCTACCACACCGCCATCATGGAGTCCTTTGACGGCATTGACCTGGACTCCGCTGGCCGTGTGTCCGGCAACGGCTTCTATTACCTCATGGGCGACATTGCCCGCCTGCACTCCGCTGTGCTGGCCTACGCCCGGGACTTCATGATCAACAAGGGCTTCACCTACTGCGTGCCTCCCTTCATGATCCACGGCAACGTGGTGGAGGGCGTCATGAGCCAGACCGAGATGGACGCCATGATGTACAAGATTGAGGGCGAGGACCTATACCTCATCGGCACCAGCGAGCACTCCATGATTGGCAAGTTCATCGACCAGATCATCCCTGAGTCCTCCCTGCCCTACACCCTCACCTCCTACTCCCCCTGCTTCCGCAAGGAGAAGGGCGCCCACGGCATTGAGGAGCGCGGCGTGTACCGCATCCATCAGTTTGAGAAGCAGGAGATGGTGGTGGTGTGCAAGCCCGAGGAGTCCATGGAGTGGTACGAGAAGATGTGGCGCTACTCCGTGGAGCTGTTCCGCTCTCTGGACATCCCCGTCCGTCAGCTGGAGTGCTGCTCCGGCGACCTGGCCGACCTGAAGGTGAAGTCCTGTGACATTGAGGCCTGGTCTCCCCGTCAGCAGAAGTACTTCGAGGTGTGCTCCTGCTCCAACCTGGGCGACGCTCAGGCCCGCCGCCTGAAGATGCGGGTCAAGGGTGAGAACGGCATGTACCTGCCCCACACCCTGAACAACACCGTGGTAGCTCCTCCCCGTATGCTCATTGCCTTCCTGGAGAACAACCTCCAGGCCGACGGCTCCGTCACCATCCCCGCGCCTCTGCGCCCCTACATGGGCGGCCAGACCGTGCTCACCCCCAAGCACTGAGATACCATACGAGGTAAATACAGATGAAAGCCTTTATTCGGGAATTCAAGACCTTCTTGAACCGGGGCAACGTGCTGGACCTGGCGGTGGGCGTCATCATCGGCGGCGCCTTCAAGTCCATCACCGACTCCCTCACCAACGACATCCTCATGCCCCTGCTGGGGCTGCTGGTCAATCGGGTGTCCTTCTCCGATCTGACCCTCACCCTGGGCTCCGCCACCATCGCCTATGGCAGCTTTATTGAGGCGGTGCTCAACTTCATCATCATGGCCTTCGCCGTATTCTGCCTGGTGAAAGGCTTCAACCGCCTCCACCGGAAAAAGGAGGAGGCCGCCCCCGCTCCCAAGCCCTCCAAGGAGGAACTGCTGCTCACCGAGATCCGCGATCTGCTGAAGGAGGGCAAGTAATGGAGGAGCAAGAACCGAGCTACACCCCCGCCTCCTTTGAAAAGCGGGTGGCGGCCTGGATTGGCATTGGGTACATGCTCATGCTCATTGCCCTCATCACCTACACCATCGCCACCGCCCGCACCCTCCCCGGCACCGCCCCCCTGCTGGTGGTGCCCGTGGGAATTGGCGTGCCCTTCATCGCCGTCCACCGCCAGCGCCAGGGCACGGCCCCCGGCGGCCTGGTGGGCACCATTCTCATCTGTGTGGTGTGCCTGGTGGCGGTGGTGCTGGGGCTTTGGCTGGGCGTGCCCGCCCTCATCGCCAACGTCACCACACCCCTGTAAAGGAGCACGCCCATGGAATCTCTCATTTCCACCGGCCTTGCCCAGCTGGACCTCCCCGCCTACCCGGCGGATGCAGCGCCAAAGCTGGCAAAGTATGGCAATTTATTAATTGAACAAAATCAGGTGATGAACCTCACCGCCATCACCCAGCCCTTTGACGTGGCCACGCTGCACATGCTGGACTGTGCGCCCCTTTTAAACTGCGGGCGGCTGGAGCATGCCAAGCTCATTGACGTGGGCACCGGGGCGGGCTTCCCCGGCATGGTGCTGAAAATTCTCTGCCCTACCCTGTCTCTCACCCTGCTGGACGGGCTGCAAAAGCGGCTTTCCTGGCTGGAGACGGTGGCGGAGGAGCTGGAGCTGGAGGGGGTCACCACCCTCCACGCCCGGGCCGAGGAGGCGGGGCAAGACCCGGATCTCCGGGAGCAGTTTGACTTTGCCACCGCCCGGGCGGTGGCGGACCTGGGTCTTCTGTGCGAGATGTGCCTGCCCTTTGTAAAGGTGGGCGGGCGTTTCCTGGCCATGAAGGGCCCGGAGTGCCAGGAGGAGCTGGACCGGGCGGCCAAAGCCATCCCCACCCTGGGCGGCGTGCTCAAGGGCTGCTACGACTACCGGATTCCCCACACGGACATCACCCACCGGGTGGTGGTGGTGGAGAAGGTGGCCCCCTGCCCCGCCAAGTATCCCCGGCGTTGGGCGAAGATGCAGAAAGCACCGCTGTAACGACAAAGTCAATCCCTCCGTCACGGCCCTTGGCCGTGCCACCTCCCTTTGCACAAGGGAGGCTTTGAGGTGCAGCGCACCCCAGGAAGCTGCACTTTCATTCAATTTGTTTACAAAAAACTTGCGGTATCAGACAATTCATGATATGATTTTCTTGTTGTGGAGGAGGCTAAGGCATGGGAACATCGGTAATGGTCACATCTGGAAAGGGCGGAACGGGTAAAACCGCCCTCACTGCCGGCGTCGCCTCATGTCTGGCCGCCTTAGGCCGTCGGGTGCTGTGCATTGACGTGGACGTGGGTCTGCGCAATCTGGACATTGCCCTGGGCATGTCCGACCGGGCCGTGATGGACTTCTCCGATGTGATGGAGCATCGCTGTCCCCTGCTCACCGCAGCGGCAGAGCACCCCAAAATTCGAGGCCTCTTTCTCCTCACCGCCCCCCTGTCCCTCATCAATCTGGATTTGAAGGGCTTCCGGGACGTGATCGACGAGGCCCGGGACTACTACGATTTCATCTTTCTGGACTCTCCGGCAGGACTGGGGGACGGGTTCCAGCTGGCCATGTACGCCGCGGATCGTGCCATTGTGGTCTCTGCCACCGAGCCCGCCGCCCTGCGGGATGCCCAGCGGGCGGTGACCAAGCTCATGGGCCAGATTGAGGATATCCATCTGGTGGTCAACCGAGTAGAGCCCCGCATGATCGGCAAGCTGCGCACCACCATTGATGTCGCCATGGACACCGCCGGACTGCCCCTGTTGGGCATGGTGCCGGAGGACCCCCAAGTTACCCTGGCGGCGGCTCAGAGTGTCCCTCTGGTGTTGAAGACCTACAAGGGCGCTGCACCAGCTTATCTCAATATTGCCAAACGCCTGCTTGGCCAGCGGGTGCCCTTGTTGCACATCCGCTGAGCCCCCACAAGAAAGGACGGATTCCCATGAACATTGCTCTGATGAGTCACGACAACAAAAAGGAGCTGATGGTGCAGTTCTGCATCGCCTACTGCGGCATTCTCTCCAAACATACCGTGTGCGCCACTAGCCGCACCGGCCGCCTGGTGGCAGAGGCCACCGGACTGCCCGTCCAGCTGTTTATGGCCCATGCTCACGGCGGCGCCCAACAGATCGGCGCCCGCATCGCCTACAACGAAATTGACATGGTGCTGTTTTTCAATGACCCCAATGCGGAGGATCTGGACCAGGACCTGCACTATATCACCCGCCTGTGCGACCAGAACAATGTGCCCATTGCCACCAACGCCGCCACCGCTGAGATGCTCATCCACGGCTTGGCCCGGGGCGACCTGAACTGGCGTGAGCTCATTAAGCCCTCCACCCCCCTGAAAGTTTAAACCTTCTGTGGAAAAGGCCGAATGCCTTTTCCACAGAGTCTTTTGCACCCTGCTGCGCGCAAAGTTCGGCCGCCAACACCGCGGCCGAATTCACACTTGCAGGGCGAGAAGTATGTTCTCCCGTGCGCATGTCCCGGGAGAACATGGATTTCAATTTCTTCGCAGCCGAAGGCTGCGAACTCTGCGAGGCCTTTGGAACGTCTGAGGTGTTGCCCAGGCAACACCTCTTTCCTTTGTCTCCCATTCTAGCTGTAAGGAGTCCGATTCACATGGCAAAACAAAAACCCCGCACCCTCTCTGGGTTTATGGAACTGCTCCCCCAGCGTCAGGTGCAGTTTGACCGCATGGTGGAGCTGCTGCGCCGCTCCTATTCCCTCTACGGCTTCACCCCTCTGGACACCCCCGTCATTGAGGCCAGCGAGGTGCTGCTGGCCAAGGCCGGCGGCGAGACCGAGAAGCAGATCTACCGCTTTTTGAAGGGCGACACCGACCTGTCCCTGCGCTTTGACCTCACCGTGCCCCTGGCCAAGTATGTGGCCCTCCACTATGGCGACCTGGCCTTCCCCTTCCGCCGCTTCCAGATCGGCAAGGTGTACCGGGGCGAGCGCGCCCAGCGGGGCCGCTTCCGTGAATTCTATCAGGCGGACATCGACATCATTGGCGACGGCAAGCTGGACATCGTCAACGAGGCAGAAATCCCCTCCATCATCTATCAGACCTTCACTTCTCTGGGCCTCAAGCGGTTCCAGATTCGGGTGAACAACCGGAAGATTTTGAACGGCTTCTATGCCATGCTGGGCCTCACCGAGAAGTCCGGGGACATCATGCGCACCGTGGACAAGCTGGAGAAGATCGGCCCTGAGAAGGTGGCCGCCCTCCTCACTGGCGAGGACATCGGCATCACTGCCGAGCAGGCCGATGAGATTCTCAAGTTCATCGCCATCCAGGGCGACAACGACCAGGTGCTCACCGCTCTGGAGGGCTACCGTGGCCGCCACGAGCTGTTCGACCAGGGCCTGGACGAGCTCACCTGCGTGGTGAAGTACCTCTCCGCCTTCGGGGTGCCCCAGACTCACTTTGCCGTGGATTTGACCATTGCCCGTGGCCTGGACTACTACACCGGCACCGTGTACGAGACCACCATGCTGGACCACCCGGAGATCGGCTCCACCTGCTCCGGCGGCCGCTATGACAACCTGGCCGAGTACTACACCGACAAGCAGCTGCCCGGCGTGGGCATCTCCATTGGCCTGACTCGCCTGTTCTTCGTGCTGGAAGACCAGGGCTACCTCAACGAGGAGATGGTCACCGCCCCCGCCGACGTGCTCATCCTGCCCATGACCGAGGACCTGGCCCCCGCCATCTCCTTTGCCACCCAGCTGCGCCAGGCCGGCGTGCGGGCCCAGCTGTACACCGAGCAGAAGAAGTTCAAGCAGAAAATGACCTACGCCGACAAGATCGGCGTGCCCTATGTGGCCTTCCTGGGCGACGACGAGATCTCCAAGAACGCCGTGTCCGTCAAGGACATGACCACCGGCCAGCAGGACACCCTGCCCGTGGACCAGGCCGTCACCACCATCGCTGCGGACCTGGCAGAACGGGTGGCTGGCATTGACCCCATCCAGGAACCTGAGTACTAATTGTAATATTTTATATCTATTATACATTTTGGAGTTGATTTCACATGGTTCAATCCCGTACCCACACCTGTGGGGAACTGCGCATGGAGCATGTCGGCCAGACCGTCACCCTGGCTGGCTTCATGGAAAATGTCCGTGAGGTGGGCCAAAATCTGGCCTTTGTGGTGCTGCGTGACTTCTACGGCACCACCCAGGTGGTCATTGAGACCGCCGAGATGATGGCCATCGTCAAGGACCTGAACAAGGAGTCCACCCTCCAGGTCACCGGCGTTGTCCGGGAGCGCGACAGCAAGAACCCCAAGCTGCCCACCGGCGACATTGAGGTGGTGCCCTCCGCCATCGCCGTTCTGGGCCGCTGCCGCCACAACGAGCTGCCCTTCCCCATCAACCGCAGCCGGGAGGCGGACGAGACCCAGCGTCTGAAGTACCGCTATCTGGACCTGCGCAACCCTGAGGTGAAGAACAACATCATCCTGCGCTGCAACGTAGTGTCCGCCCTGCGCCAGGCCATGACCGCCGAGGGCTTTATGGAGATCACCACCCCCATTTTGACCGCCTCCTCCCCCGAGGGGGCCCGGGACTACCTGGTGCCCAGCCGCAAGCACCCCGGCAAGTTCTACGCGCTGCCCCAGGCTCCCCAGCAGTTCAAGCAGCTGCTCATGGCCTCCGGCTTTGACCGCTACTTCCAGATTGCCCCCTGCTTCCGGGACGAGGACGCCCGTGGCGACCGCTCCCCCGGCGAGTTCTACCAGCTGGATATGGAGATGGCCTTCGCCAACCAG
Source organism: uncultured Eubacteriales bacterium (assembly GCA_902461475.1). Lineage (GTDB taxonomy): Bacteria > Bacillota > Clostridia > Oscillospirales > Oscillospiraceae > Enterenecus. Next base: position 7,404 of record CABPXX010000039.1, read on the forward strand.
GAGGATGTGTTCGCCGTTCTGGAGCGTGTGCTGCCCCCCATCTTTGCCAAGTACGGCACCTACAACGTGGCCTCTCAGGCCCCCTTCACCCGCATCCCCTTCCTGGAGGCCATGGACAAGTACGGCTCCGACAAGCCCGACCTGCGCATCGACCTGACCCTCACCGACGCCACCGAGGTTTTGGCTGGCTGCGGCTTTGGTCCCTTCGAGGGCAACACCGTCAAGGCCATTGTGGTCACCGACTTTGTGGGCACCCGCAAGCAGATCGACGGTCTGTGCGCTGAGGTGGAAGTGCAGTCCGGCGAGAAGGCCTACTGGTTCCGCTACGACGAGAAGGGCGAGATCGTGGGTGGCATCGCCAAGTTTGTTCAGCCCATCAAGGAGGCTGTGGTGGAGGCTCTGGGCCTCACCCCCGGCTGCTTTGTGGGTCTCACCGCTGGCAAGCTGCTCACCGCCCAGAAGACCGCCGGCGTGCTGCGCTCCAAGCTGGGCAACTTCTGCCCCAACCACATGGACCGTGAGCGCTACGAGTTCTGCTGGATCGTGGACTTCCCCATGTACGAGATCGGCGAGGAGTCCGGGCTGCTGGAGTTCTGCCACAACCCCTTCTCCATGCCCAACGGCGGCCTGGAGATCTTGAAGAAGGCCGCTGCCGGCGAGGTGGACCCCCTGACCATCACCGCCTACCAGTACGACCTGGTGTGCAACGGCGTGGAGCTGTCCTCCGGCGCGGTGCGGAACCACGACCCCGAGATCATGCTGGAGGCCTTCCAGCTGGTGCGTCTGGGCGAGGACGACGTGAAGAGCAAGTTCCCCGCCATGTACAACGCCTTCACCTATGGCGCTCCCCCCCACGCGGGCATCGCCCCCGGTGTGGACCGCATGGTGATGCTGCTGGCCGGTGAGGACTCCATCCGTGAGATCATCCCCTTCCCCATGAACAAGAACGCCCAGGACCTGATGATGGGCGCCCCCTCCTTCGTGGACCCCAAGCAGCTGGACGAGCTGAACATCGTCTGCGTCAAGCAGGAAGAAGAATAAGATACCACAAGGCCCAGAGAAAGCCGTTACTTTCTCCGGGCCTTGTTTGCTTATTCAGGAAAAAGGCTCCCTTGTGTAAAGGGAGCTGTCAGCCGCAAGGCTGACTGAGGGATTGATCGTCTAACCGCCCAGGTTCCGGCTTGCCAGCCTGGTGGGGACGCTTCCCGCTGGGGGTTTCTTTTGAGCGGGCAAAAGAAACCAAAACCCGCTTAGGGCGTTCCCCCCTAAGGACCTCCCTGGGGTACGAGGCTGGAACTGCGTCA
>CABPXX010000040.1 GCA_902461475.1 uncultured Eubacteriales bacterium
CTGGACTCGAACCAGCGGATGAGGGAGTCAAAGTCCCTTGCCTTACCACTTGGCTACACCCCTATATCGCAAGAGACGAAAAAAGCGAGGGGCCGGAGCCGCAGCTCCGGCCCCTCCGCCTATGTTATGGGGTGGGTAAAGGGACTCGAACCCTCGACACCCGGAACCACAATCCGGTGCTCTAACCAACTGAGCTACACCCACCATCTCGGATGACTGTGAAAGGAACCGCTTCAGCGCCCGACTTCTGAAGAAGTGGCACGCCTGAAGGGACTCGAACCCCTGACCCACTGCTTAGAAGGCAGTTGCTCTATCCACCTGAGCTACAGGCGCGTATGGAGCGGGTGATGGGAATCGAACCCACGCGACCAGCTTGGAAGGCTGGGATTCTACCATTGAACTACACCCGCAGGTTAAGGGTGACGCCCCAAACATCAGCCTGTGTATAATAGCACAGAATGTCTGGGGTGTCAATCCCTTTTTTCAAAAAATCAATTAGAGGGGCGCGTCGCAGAAGGCGCAGCAGTCCACGCCGCCGTTCTTCTTCACCAGCGGGGGCAGATAGAGCTCCGTCTGGGTGATACACCGGGGATTGTGGCACACGGGTTTGGTGCCGATTTCCACCGGGTCAGGAGTCTTCCGGGGCTGGTTGGCCAGATCGGACAGCAGGGCCATCCGGGCAAACATGCCAAACCGGGCCTGCTGGAAATACACGGCTCTGGGGTCGTCGTCCACGTCCACGGTGATCTCGTCCACCCGGGGCAGGGGGTGCATGATGAGCAGGTTCTCCCGGGCTCGCTCCAGCTTGGACCGGGTGAGCACGTAGATACCCTTGTTGCGCTCATACTCCAGGGGGTCCACAAACCGCTCCTTCTGCACCCGGGTCATGTACAGCACGTCCAGTTGGGGAATGACCGCCTCCAGGCCGGTGACCTCCACGAAGGGCATGTTGCGCTCCTGCATGAACTGGCGCAGATACTGGGGGATGGCCAGGTCCCGGGGAGCGATGAGGTAGAAGCGGATGTCCTTGAACTTGGACAGGGCCTTGATGAGAGAGTGGACGGTACGTCCGTTTTTCAAATCGCCGCACAGACCGATGGACAGCCCGTCCACACTGCCCCTCAGGCGGGTGATGGTGGTCAGGTCGGCGGTGGTCTGGGTGGGGTGCATGTGGCCGCCGTCACCGGCGTTGATCACCGGCACGTCGGCGTAGGGAGAGGCGGCCTTGGCAGCGCCCTCCCAGGGAGTGCGCATGACGATGACATCCGCATAGTTGGATACCATCTTAATGGTGTCCTTCAACGTCTCGCCCTTGGCCACCGAGGAGGAGTTGGGGTCGGCAAAGCCGAACACCGATCCGCCCAGGCGCATCATGGCGGTTTGGAAGGAGAAGTTGGTGCGGGTGGAGGGCTCATAGAACAGGTTGGCCGACACCTTACCGTGGCATACATCTAAATACTGTTCTGGGTTGTTGATGATTTTGTCGGCTCTCTGATAGATCTCGTCCCATTCCTGTCTACTCAAATCCCCGAAGTCAATCAAATGACGCATATCGGTCCCTCCTTGCAAAGTTCGATACATTGTATCACAATCCCACCGGGCAAACAACAGGTAACTGGTGGTAAATCATCGGCCTGTGAGAAAAATTTTATACACTTCATGAGAATCCCATCTTTGGGACAGACTATGCAGACGGGGAGGATGAGATATGAACACATGGATCTGGTATCTTTTGGTCTACAGCTTCTTGGGCTACCTGCTGGAGGTGGCCTATGCCAAGATTGTCCACGGCCGGGGCAGTGGGCGCAAGTGCCTGCTGCTGCTGCCCTTGTGCCCGGTGTACGGGGTGGGGGCCGTGGCCATTGTGGCCCTCAGCGGTCCCAATCTTCAGCCCCTGTGGGTGATGGGGGTGGGCTTCGGGGCGGCCACGGTGGTGGAGCTGCTGTTTGGACTCTATTATAAATATGTGTTGGGGGTGGCCTTTTGGAATTACTCCCAAATCCGTTGGAATGTGGATGGATTGGTTTGTTTGCCCTTTTCTTTGGCCTGGTCTGGCCTGGCTCTGGCACTGGTTTACACAGTGCACCCAATTGTAAAGATTTGCGTTTCTGCCCTTCCAACCGCCTTTACTGTACCCGCTTGGATTGTGCTGGGGGCAGACTGCCTCATTAGTAGTATTGCACTAAAACGGGAGAAAAACACCGCGGTATTACAATGGTATCGCTAAGAATGGGGAGAAAAGGGCCGCTTTACACAGACTTTACAAAGCCCTGGACGCACTCTTTACAATTCTTTTGTAAACTCAAAGCTGTTCCCAAGAGAGACAATGAAACACAATGAACATGAAATGGAGAGACAACAAATGAAGAAGTTTATCGCTATGCTGATGGCTGGCGCCATGGCGTTCAGCCTGGCCGCTTGCGGCAACCAGTCCGCTGAGAACACCCAGAGCGGTTCCGACAAGAACAACGGCTCCGAGCTGTCCGGCACCGTGATGTGCCTGGGCTCCACCTCTATGTCCAAGGTCATGGGCATCCTGGCTGAGCAGTTCGGCACCGACAACTCCGGCGTCACCGTGTCCGTGGAGGGCGGCGGTTCCTCCGCTGGTGTGGAGGCTGCCTCCAACGGCACCGCCGATCTGGGCCTGGCCTCCCGCGCTCTGAAGGACGAGGAGAAGGAGCAGGGCCTGGTGGAGAACATCATCGCTCTGGACGGCATCGCCATCATCGTCAACGCCGACAACGCCGTGGCCGACCTGTCCGTGGAGCAGATCGCCAAGATCTTCACCGGTGAGATCACCGACTGGTCTGAAGTGGGCGGCGAGGCTGGTGACATCGCTGTGATCGGCCGTGAGGCTGGTTCCGGCACTCGTGACGGCTTCGAGTCCATCACCGAGACCGAGGATAGCTGCAAGCTGGACCAGGAGCTGACCTCCACCGGCGCTGTCATCGAGGCCGTGCGCGGCAATGCCGCTGCCATCGGCTACGCCTCTCTGTCTGAGGTGGAGGGCCAGGACGGCGTGTCCGCCATCACCGTGGACGGTGTGGAGTGCAGCGAGTCCACCATTCTGGACGGTACTTACAAGATTCAGCGTCCCTTCGTCATCGTGACCAAGGAGGGCACCGAGATGTCCACTCAGACTAAGGCCTTCTTTGACTGGGCTATGTCCACCGACGCCGCTGACCTCATCCGTCAGGCTGGCGCTGTGCCTACCGCCAAGTAAGAAACAAGGCTACGGGACCAGCCCCCATCCCCCACACGGGATGGGGGCCGTTCCCCTGTGTAAAGGAGAATGAAAAACTTGGATAACGAGAACGTGATAACCCAAACCCCTAAGGAGGCGGTCCCCATGGCGCAAGAGAAACAAAACGCCCAGGCCAAGGCCCAGAAGGCCCGGCGGCTGCGGGACAGCGTAGAGTGGCTGGTGAAGAACATCTTCTTCCTGTGCGGCATTGTGGCAGTGGCCAGCGTGCTGTTCATCAGCGTCTACCTGGTGATCTCCGGTCTGCCTGCTATGCTGGAAATTGGCGTGACAGATTTCCTGTTTGGAGATACCTGGGACGGCAAGAACGGAGTGTACGGCATCCTGCCCTTCATCCTCACCTCCTTTGCCGGTACCGGCGGCGCCATTCTCATTGGCGTGCCTGTGGGTGTGCTCACCGCCATGTTCCTGGCCAAGGTGGCCAACCACCGCCTGGCGGTTGTGATTCGCTCCGCTGTGTCCCTGCTGGCTGGCATCCCCTCGGTGGTGTACGGCCTGGTGGGTATGGTGGTGCTGGTGCCCGCCATTCAGAAGGCCTTCCACCTGTCCTCCGGCGCCAACCTGTTGGCGGCCATCGTGGTACTTACCGTCATGATTCTGCCTTCCATCATCAATGTGGCTGAGACCGCTCTGCGGGCCGTGCCCAAGGAGTATGAGGAGGCCTCCCTGGCTCTGGGTGCCACCCACACCGAGACCATCTTCCGGGTCTCTCTCCCCGCCGCCCGTTCCGGTGTGGCCACCGCCATCGTGCTGGGCGTGGGCCGTGCTATCGGCGAGGCCATGGCCATCATCATGGTCTCTGGTAACGTGCCCAACATGCCCGACAGCCTGGTTACCCCCGTGCGCTTCCTCACCACCGCCATCGCCTCCGAGATGAACTACGCTACCGTGGGCTCTCTGTGGCGGGAATCCCTCTTCTCCATTGCTCTGGTCCTCTTCCTCTTCATCATGCTCATTAACGTGGCACTCAACCTGTTTGTCAAAAATAAAAAGGAGGGTTAACTCGTGGAACATCTGTCTTTGCGTCGCCGCATCTATGACCGCGGCCTGCGGGGCCTGCTCTACCTGTGCGCCGCCCTCACCGTCGCCCTGCTGGTGTTTATGATCGGCTACGTCTTCTATCGTGGCCTGGGCGGCATCACCTGGGAGTTCCTCACTACCCAGCGCAGCCTCATCAAGGGCACCGACGGCATTCTGCCCAACATCCTCAACACCCTGTACATCATCCTTCTGTCCATGGTCATCGTGCTCCCCCTGGGTGTGGGGGCGGCCATCTACCTCACCGAGTACGCCACCAACCACAAGCTGGTGTCCATCATCGAGTTTGCCACCGAGACCCTCACCGGCATCCCCTCCATCATCTTCGGTCTGGTGGGTATGCTCTTCTTCCAGCAGATTCTGGGCTTTAAGTACGGCATCCTAGGTGGCGGCCTCACCCTGGTCATCATGATTCTGCCCACCATCGTGCGTACCACCCAGGAGTCTTTGAAGACCGTTCCCCAGTCCTACCGGGAGGGCGCTCTGGGCCTGGGCGCCGGCAAGTGGCGCATGGTGCGCACCGTGGTGCTGCCCAACGCCGTGGACGGCATCGTCACCGGCTGCATCCTGGCCGTGGGCCGTATCGTGGGCGAATCCGCCGCCCTGCTCTTCACCGCCGGTATGGGCAGCGTGGTCAACAACTTCTTTGACGCCCTCACCACTTCCTCCGGCACCCTCAGCGTGGCCCTGTACGTGTACGTCAACGAAAACGGTGACGTACAGAGCGCCCTGGCCGTGGCCGCTGTCCTGATGGTGATCACCCTGGTCATCAACCTCCTGGCCTCTGTGGCCGGCAGCCGTCTGAAGAACAAGTAAAGGAGAACTGCTCCCATGAACGCCATTTTAAAAACGGAGAATTTGAATCTGTGGTATGGCCAGAACCATGCCCTGAAGGATATCAATCTGGAGATGCCCCAAAACCAGGTCACCGCCCTTATCGGGCCCTCTGGCTGCGGCAAGTCCACCTTCCTCAAGACCCTGGACCGAATGAACGACCTGGTTCCCACGGTAAAGATCGAGGGCAAGGTGCTCTACCGGGACCAGAACATCTTTGACCCCCAGGTGGATGTGACCTGGCTGCGCCGTCACGTGGGCATGGTGTTCCAGAAGCCCAACCCCTTCCCCATGTCCATCTATGACAACATCGCCTATGGCCCCCGTACCCACGGCATCCACAACAAAAAGCAGCTGGATGAGATCGTGGAGAAGTCCCTGCGGGGCGCTGCCATCTGGGACGAGGTGAAGGATCGCCTGAAGAAGTCCGCCCTGTCCCTGTCCGGCGGCCAGCAGCAGCGTATCTGCATTGCCCGAGCCTTGGCGGTGGAGCCTGACGTGCTGCTTATGGACGAGGCCACCTCCGCTCTGGACCCCATCTCCACCTCCAAGATCGAAGATCTGATTGCAGAATTGAAAAAATCGTATACAATAGTAATCGTGACCCACAACATGCAGCAGGCCACCCGTGTGTCCGACCGCTGCGCCTTCTTCCTCCACGGCGAGCTGGTGGAGGCCGACGACACCGAGAAGCTGTTCTCCGTGCCAAAGGACAAGCGCACCGAGGACTACATCACCGGACGATTCGGCTAAGGAGGGACGCTGCATGAGAAAGACATTTGATGCCGAGCTGGTGGAGCTCAGCCACGAGCTCACCGCCATGGGTACCACTACCCAGGACGCCATCGACCTGGTTACCGCCTCCCTGACCCAGGGCAAGGCGGAAGGGGCCAAGGCTACCATTGAGATGCGCAACACCATGGACCAGATGGAGCGGGACATTGAGAATCGCTGCATGTCTCTGCTTATGCGCCAGCAGCCGGTGGCCCGGGACCTGCGCACCATTTCCGCTGCTATGAAGATGGTCACCGACCTGCAGCGCATTGGCGACCAGGCCGCCAACATCGCCGAGATCTCCCTGCTCATTGCCGAGAGCGGCGACAAGCCCGACGTGCCCGAGGAGATCGTGGCCATGAGCCGCCAGGCGGGGCTGATGGTGCGCCAGGCCATTGCCGCCTACGTGGACCGGGACGAGAACACCGCCCGGGCGGTCATCAACCTGGACGACGTGGTGGACGACCTGTTTGTCCAGCTCAAGAAGATTCTGGTGGAGCGCATTGCCTCCCGGGCCGACCACTCGGACCGCTCGGTGGACCTGATCATCATCGGCAAGTACTTGGAGCGGGTGGCTGACCATGCCGTGAACATTGCCAACTGGGCCATTTTCTGTGTCACCGGAGAAATTCAGTAAGAAAAAAGGAGAGAGGCACCATGACCCTTCGTATTGCGGTGGTGGAGGACGACGAGTCCATCCGCACCATGTTAGAGTATTATTTCAAATCCATGGGTCATGAGGTGTTTGCCTTTGAAAGCGGGGAGGACTTCTTTGACGCCGCCCCCGTGGCAGACCTGGCGCTGCTGGACGTGATGCTCCCCGGCATGGACGGGTTGGACGTTGTCCGCCGTCTGAGAGGGGAGGAGGCCACGGCCAAGATGCCCATCATCATGCTCACCGCCCGTCAGACCGAGATGGACAAGGTCACCGCCCTGGACCTGGGGGCGGACGACTACATCTCCAAGCCCTTCGGGGTCATGGAGCTGCAAGCCCGGGTCAATGCCGTCATGCGCCGGGTGGGCGATCGGGACCCCATGCTCCGCTACCGGGACCTGGTCATCGACCCCGCCGGGCGCACTGTCACCCGGGGCGGGGAGGACATCGCCCTGACCTACAAGGAGTTCGAACTGCTGTGCCTGCTGGTGCGCCGCCGGGGCACCGTCCTCACCCGGGACGAGATTCTGGCCGCCGTGTGGAACTACGACTTCACCGGTGAGACCCGCACCGTGGACATGCACATCAAAGCCCTGCGCCAGAAGCTGGGGGAGGGCTATATCACCACGGTGCGCTCCGTGGGCTATAAGATGGGGTGAGAACCGATGAAGAAGAAACTGACCATATCCATTTTCCTCATTGCGGCGCTGTCGGTGCTGCTCTCTGGGGTGGTGGGTATCTGGACCTTCCGCCAGCGGGAGATGGACACTGCCCGAGAAAACCTCACCGAGCTGCTGGCCCTCATGGACGCCCAGAACTATGAGACCTGGACGGAGGAGCTGCTGGAGCAGTTTACCAAGGCGGCCCCGGAAAAGCGCCTGACCATCATTTCCCCCGACGGCACCGTGCTGGGCGATACGGACAAGGAGTCCCGGGAGAACCACGCTACCCGTCCTGAGGTGATGGAGGCCAAGGAAAATGGGGTGGGAGAGGACGTGCGCCGCTCCGCCACCACCGGCATCTACACCATTTACGTGGCCCGGGTGTTCACCGACGGCTACATCGGACGGGCAGCCATGTCCCTGTCCACCGTGGACACCCTGGTGGCCCAGACCGCTGTGGGCCTTGTGGCTGCTGCGGTGCTGTCTCTGGCGCTGGCTCTGCCGCCAAGCCGGTGGAGGAGGCCGAGGTGGCCGTGCGCCAGGTGGACGAGACCCTGCAATCGGCCAGAAGTGAGTTCACCGCCAACGTCACCCACGAGCTGAAAACTCCCCTCACTTCCATCAAGGGCTTTACCGATATGCTCTCCTCCGGGATGGTCACCAAGCCGGAGGATCAACAGCGGTTTTTGACCATGATTTCGGTGGAGGTGGACCGACTGTCCAACCTGGTGGACGACATTCTCACCGTCTCCGAGCTGGAGACCGTGGGGGGAGCCACCGGCACCGAGCGGGCCCCGCTGAAGAGCATTGCCCAGGAGGTGCAGACCATCCTCCAGCCCCAGGCAGATAAGGCCGGGGTGAAGCTCAACGTCACCGGCGGCGAGGTGATGGCCTGCATTGCCCCCGACCGCTTCAAGGAAGTGGCCATCAACCTGGTGGAGAACGCCGTCAAGTACAACCGCAAGGGGGGACGGGTCACCGTCACCGTGGGCGTGGCAGAAGGTATGGCCCGCTTTGTGGTGGCGGACACCGGCATCGGCATTCCCGAAGAGAGCCAGAGCCGTGTCTTTGAGCGGTTCTACCGGGTGGATAAGGGCCGCAGCCGTGCCGCTGGCGGCACTGGGCTAGGCCTGGGCATTGTCCAGCACATCGTGGCCCTGTACCAGGGCCAGATCAAGCTGGCCAGCGTGGTGGGCTCCGGCACCACTGTGTCGGTGACCCTGCCTCTGGCTAAAAACTGAATACTTACAAAATAAGGGCTGTCCACCGTGGACAGCCCCTATTTTGAGTAAATCTTCATTTAATATCCATGAGGTGGAGGAATGAACGCTCTAACCGCCCATGGTTCAGGCTTGCCAGCCTGGTGGGGACGCTACCCGCTGGGGGTTCCTTTTGCTCGGTCA
>CABPXX010000041.1 GCA_902461475.1 uncultured Eubacteriales bacterium
CGATCCGTGGCCACAAAGCCGCAGGCCACATGGGTGGCGATGGAGGGGGTGTTGCGGGGAGAGACCAGGCTGAATAGCTCGCCCGCTCCCTGCCCGGTGAGCAGCTGCTGGGTGTGCTGTATCAGCTGTTTGGCCCAGCCCTTACCCCGGGCCTGGGGGGCCGTCTCCAGGGCCTCCAGGAACCACACTCCCGGGGCACATTCCACGCAGCGCAGGCCGCTGACCCACACGCCGTCCACTTCCTCCACCAGCACCATCTGGAGGTCATGGGTGACAAATTCGGCTAAAAATTCTTCATAGGCCTGTTCCATGGCCTGGGGCGATTCAAAATGGCGTGCCAGTTGGTCCATGGACTCCCGGTAGAGGTCCACCAGACGGCGCACCGTCTCCGGCTCCACCTGGGTGACACGTTTGAGCATTGGTCTTTCCTTCTTTCTCCGTCTCCGGGCGCTCCCAGCGGGTCATGAGCCACGCCTCGGGCAGCCCGGTTTTCCAAAACAGCTCCCAGTTCCCCAATGACTTCACGCTTCACATCCCCTTTCTACCCTTAGGGTGAGAGGGGATGTGTTCGTTTATAACTGGGAATTCCTTCAAAAAGATGCAAGCATCTTTTTGAGTGGGTTGCAGCCCGCCGCGCGCATAATTTGTCCAGCGTGGGAGGACAAATTCCACACTTGCGGGCTGAGAAGTATTTTCTTCGCCGCACATGTCGCCGAAGAAAATGGTTTTCAATTTTTTCGCACCTGCGGGTGCGAACTCTGCGAGGCTTTAGTCCTCGGTATATCCGAAATTGTGAATCAGATTCACATTGTCACGCCAGTTTTCCTTCACCTTCACCCAAGTTTCCAGGTACACCTTGGCCCCCATAAAGGCCTCCATGTCCTCCCGGGCCTGGGTGGAGATCTTCTTGAGCATGGAGCCCTTCTTGCCGATGATGATGCCCTTGTGGGAGTCCTTCTCACAGTAGATGGTGACGTGGCAGTCGATGATATCGTCGTCCCGCTGGGTGAATCGGGTCACCTCCACGGCGGTGCCGTGGGGAATCTCCTGGTCCAGGTTGCGCAGCAGCTTCTCCCGGACGATCTCCGCCATGATCTGCCGCTCGGGCTGGTCGGTGACCACGTCGTCGGGGAACAGCTGGGGCCCCTCGGGAATCCACTTGGCCAGCAGGTCCAGCAGTTCTTCCACACCCTCCCCGGTTTTGGCGGAAATGGGCATGACAGCGTCCCAGTTGTGGGCGGCGCCGTACACCGCCATCACAGACAGCAGCTTCTCCTTCTCGATGGTGTCGATCTTATTGATGACCAGCACGGCGGGAGCGCCCAGGGCCTTGATGCGGACGATGAGTTCCTCTTCGGCGGGGCCGATGCGGTCCACAGGCTCCACCAGCAGCATCACCCCGTCCACATCCGCCACAGATTGGCGCACCACCTTCACCATGTAGTCGCCCAGACGAGTGCGGGCCTTGTGCAGGCCGGGGGTGTCCACAAAGACGAACTGGGTGTCTCCCCGGTTGAGCACCGCACAGATGCGGTTACGGGTGGTCTGGGGCTTGGAGGAGACAATGGCGATTTTCTCCCCCACCAAGGTGTTGGTCAGGGTGGACTTGCCCACGTTGGGGCGGCCCACGATGGTGATAATTCCGCTTTTCTTGATTTGAGACATAGTAGATGATCCTCAACTTTCTTTGGTATTGGCATTGAACATAGCCAGTTTTATTTGGAAGAGAGGTTATTCCTCTCGGTCCCACATGACATAGAAGTCCCGCCGTCCGTCCCCTTTTCCGTAATAGCTTAAATCATAGGTTCCGGTGCGGCCGTCGGCCTCAATGACCACCCGCAGGGTGGGAAAGCCCTCGGGGATATCCTGCTGCACCAGCATGGACACGGGTTCGGGGCCGCTGGTGGTGTGCACATCCTTGATATTGGTGATCTCTCCGGTGTTCGTGTCGTAGGAGATCTCCTGTAAGGTGATGGTGCTCCCCGGCAGTCGGGGCACAATGAGCATATACTCGCCGTACTCCTGGTCGGGGTACACCTGGTCCACATTGCCCGCTAGGTCCAGCTCCTCCTGGGTGGGATTTAGAATCACCACACCCAGAACGCTCTCTCCCGTCAGGGCGTCAAACACCTCTGTTTGTCCCACGGGTTCTGGGGGCTGAACGGGCTTTAGGGTGGTGACTCTCTCCTCCGTGGTCACTTTGGTTTTGTTTATAAAGGCTGTGCACCCGGTGAGAAGCAGCCCGGCGCACAGAGTGGCAGCGGATAACATCAGCAACTTCTTCATGGTACAGCCTCCTTTTCACACGTTGATTATCGGGTCAGTCCAATTTCCTCCATGATGGCGTCCTCTCGGGCCCGCATCTGGGCCTTTTGGGGTCCCTCGTCCAGGTGGTCATAGCCCAGCAGATGGAGCACCGAGTGCACCACCAGGTAGGAGAGCTCCCGCTCCCGGCTGTGACCGTACTCCTGGGCCTGGGCCTCTACCCGCTCCAGAGACAGCACCATATCCCCCAGGGGGACACAGCCGCTGTCTGGGTCGGCCCACTCCTCCTGGGGCTTCTCCCCAGGGGTGAGGTTGAACATGGGGAAGGACAGGACGTCGGTGGGGCGGTCCACCCCCCGCATGTCCAGATTGATGGCGTGGATGCCCGCGTCGTTGCTGAGCAGCACGTCAATTTCGCAGGGCACCTCTACCCCCTGGGCAGCCAGAGCGGTGGCAATGGTGGAGCGGATGAGGGCACAGGTTTCCTCGGTGTCCGCCCCCTCCACCTCGGTGGAGATGGAGATCTGGTGCTTCTCAGCCATGGGTCTTCCTCCTCCCCTGCTTGTCACCACCCTTATCCCTGTCCTTGGGGGGCTGGTTGGCGTGATAGTAGTCGTCATAGGCCTTGATGATGCGCTGGACAATGACGTGGCGCACCACATCCTGGTCGGTGAGCTGGCAGATGGCAATGTCCTCCACCCCACGCAGCACCCGCATGGCCTCTTTCAGGCCGCTGGTCTTGTCGGCGGGCAGGTCGATCTGGGTCACGTCGCCGGTGATGACCACCTTGGAGCCAAAGCCCATACGGGTGAGGAACATTTTCATCTGCTCCCGGCTGGTGTTCTGGGCCTCGTCCAAGATGATGAAGCTGTCGTCCAGGGTACGGCCACGCATGTAGGCCAGCGGGGCCACCTCGATGTTGCCCCGCTCCAGGTACTTCTGGTAGGTCTCCGCCCCCAACATGTCAAAGAGGGCGTCGTACAGGGGGCGCAGGTAGGGGTCCACCTTGGACTGCAAGTCGCCGGGCAGGAAGCCCAGCCGCTCCCCCGCCTCCACCGCCGGACGGGTGAGGATGATGCGGTTGATCTGCTTTTCCCGGAAGGCGGCCACGGCCGCGGCCACCGCCAGGTAGGTCTTACCGGTACCGGCAGGGCCCACGCCCAGGGTGACGGTGTTATTTTTGATGGAGTCAATATACTTCTTCTGGCCCACGGTCTTGGCCTTGATGGGCTTTCCCTTGGCGGTGACGCACACCACGTCCCCGGCCAGCTGGGCAATCTTGCCCTCGTTGCCCGCTCGCACCAGTTCGATGATGTAGCGCACATTCTGCTGGTTGATTGGCTCCCCCTTGGCGGACAGGGAGAGAAGGCCCTGCACCGCCTTCACCGCCCACATCACCGCCTCCCCGTCGCCGGAGATTTTCAGGTTGGACTCCCGGTTTACCACCGTGACCCCCAGCTCCTGCTCGATGATGCGGATATTTTCATCAAAGAGGCCAAAGAGGTTGATGGCCTCCTCCATACGCTCAATGCTGATGCACTGCTCTGTCATTTGTTAAGATTCCTCCCCACTCTGGGTTTCCGGTTCTACGTGTCCGGTGGTACCCAGGCGCTCCACGGTGCGGCCGATCTGTTCCCGGCACTCGGCCACCATGGACACCACCAGGGTGTCCCCCTCTACCCGGGTGACAAAGTCCTGGTGGAGGATCTCGCCGTCTCCCACCTCCAGCAGCTGCTCCAGCCGCTGCTGCAACAATTCCTTCAACAGCGCTTCTCCCTGCTGTGGGTCCACCTGCTGCTCCTGGACAGTGTACCCCCGGTAAGTGGTGGTCTGCCACCACACCGGCCAGGTGTAGCCGCCCAGTTCCAGGAACTCCGTGTTGGTTATTTTATCATATCCTTCGGGGAAAATGCTACTCTTTTCAAAAAAATCCAGTTCCAGCCCCAAAATTCCCAGGCGTTACCCGGTATGGGTGTCCTCCTCATACACTTTGGTGGGCACCGTCAGGGGCAGGCGCTCCTCCAGGGTGCGCCAGGTTCGGGCGGTGACGGTGCCGGTGGCGTGGACCACCAGGTCCCCGGCGTAGGGCTTTTCCGGGTTCTGCTGGTAGAGGGGAATGGTGCCGCTGATGAGCACTTCTCCCTTGGCCACGATATCACCATCCACAAATTGCGCCTGACCTGCGGAAGTCTGGATGTCTTCAATGATGCCGTCGGCAGTGGCCAAAAAGTCCTCCCGGGTGGAGGTAGTGGGCTGGGGGTCGTCCTCCTCCACCTGTACCACCACCCGGGTGCCGTAGATGTTGATGGCCATGAAGGACAGCTCGGGCAGGGAGATCAGGGCCTCGTTGACCACCTCCCGCTGGGCAATGGAGGGGGCGTACACCCCCGGACGCACCCCCAGCCGCTCCAACTGGGTGAGAATCACCGCTGAGGGCACCGTCTCATTGCCCACTACCTCCACCACCAGCACAAACTGGCTTAGGATGCTCACCGCCGCCAGGCACAGCCCCAGCCCCAGCACAAACCCCCACCGCTTGGACAGCCGCTGGGCCTGGGCCACTCCACCCCGGCGTGAGAGCACCTCCAGAGTGCACCCGCACCGCTGGGCCAGCTCCTTGAGTTCTTCAAGGTCGGACAGGTGCACCCGCACCTGGACGGTGTGGGCGTCGGGCCACTTAAGCCGCCAAAAGCCCCGGCGGTTCTGGGCACACAGATTGAGAAACCGCTCGGGATAGGCCCCGGTCACCTGGATGACGGCGTAACCCAACAGCAGGTTGAACCATTTTTTCATACCCTCACCTCGTCAGCTCCACCGCTGTGATGCGCCCGGTGATGAGCAGCTGGGTGGGGTTCATGGCTCGCAGCTCCAGCCCCTCCCCTTTCACCATCACCAGCAGTTTGCCCGCAGAGATGTGGATTTCCTCCGGTCCATAGGCCAAAATGCCCCGGTGTGGCTCCATGCGCAGCTCCCCGTCTCCGATGAGTTCCAGCCGGGGCAGCCCCGCCAACACATCCCCCGGCACATCCAACAGCCGGGAGGCCCGCTCCAACAGGCTCTGCTTTTTCTCCACGTCCATCACCTCTGGAAACTCTATGAACCATCAGCCCTTCACTTGCCTGTCCCAATGGGATTTTACGTGGACATTTGCCCCAGGTTGTGATAGAGTAGAGAGAAATGTGACGAAAAGGCGGTACAACATACATGCAACCAAACAACTCCAAATACCGGGATAAGAGCCGGGAGCCCAGCTACACCGTAGCCGAGCCCACCACGCTTCTTCCCTTTCTTCTGGCTACCCTCAAGGGGAAGAGCCGCAACAACGTCAAGTCCCT
Organism: uncultured Eubacteriales bacterium; assembly: GCA_902461475.1. GTDB lineage: Bacteria > Bacillota > Clostridia > Oscillospirales > Oscillospiraceae > Enterenecus. The sequence goes on from CABPXX010000041.1 coordinate 5,601, forward strand.
GCTCTCCCGCAAGCTGGTGACGGTGGACGGCAAGCCCACCTCCCAGTTCGACACGCCCCTGGACCCCGGCCAGGTGGTGACCATCCTGTCCGTGTTCGTCCTTGGTTGCACCGCTCCCAAGCAGGACACCCTCCCCTTCCCCATCCTCTTTGAGGATGGGCACCTCATTGTGGTCAACAAGCCCGCCAAGCTTTTGAGCGTGGGCAACGAGAAGGAGAAGGTGCGCACGGCCTACCACATGGTCACCGACTACGTGAAGAGTCAGCACATCGACAACCGCATCTTTGTCATCCACCGTCTGGACCGGGACACCTCCGGGGTACTGATGTTCGCCAAGGACGAGGCCACCAAAGAGCTGTTCCAGTCCCGTTGGAACGACATTGTCACCCGCCGGGGCTATCTGGCGGTGGTGGAGGGTACCCCTCGCCCAGAACGGGACACCATCCACACCTACCTGGTGGAGACCAAGACCCATATGATTTTCTCCGGCGATCCCGGCCCCGGGGCCAAAGAGGCCATCACCAATTACGAGGTCATTAAGAGCGGCTCCGGCTATTCCCTGCTGGATATCTCCATTGACACTGGCCGGAAAAACCAGATTCGTGTCCACATGAAGGAGCGAGGCTGTCCCATTGCCGGGGACAAGCAGTATGACGCCCGCACCAACCCCATCGGGCGGCTGTGCCTCCACGCCAATGAGCTGTCCTTCACCCACCCCGCCACCGGGCAGCCCACCACCTTCAAGGCCAAGATGCCCCGGGACTTCAACCGAGTGTTCCGCTGAGATGGGCAAAAGCCATGAACAGATACAAAGACACATCCAGGCAGGCCCGGACCCGGGACCAAAGCCTGGAATCCACCGCCACAGAACCTGAGCCTGAGCGGTGTGAAATCACCGGAAGGCCCAACGGCAAGAGCTATCTGGTGTTGGCAGGGGTGATTTTGGCGCTGCTGGTTTTCCTCCTGCTGCCCATCCTCCTGCACAGCTTGACCACCCACAAGAATTCCCTGGCCCTTTTCTCCGGCATCGGAGCTGTGGCCATGGTGGGTATCCTCGTCTATTTGGCGGTGCGCTATCGGTGCTTTCAGGTGAAGATGGACGCCCAGGGGTTCTACCTTCGCACCACTCCCTTCAACGGCCAATATTACCGCTACACCGATATCAAGGAGTGCCGAGAGGTTCGGCGGGTATACCGTCCCCGTGGGACCCAGGGCAGCAGAACCACCCGTTCCTATGCCTTTCTCTTCTTCTTCACCGATCGGTCCGGGGTCACCCGGCAATTCTTCTTTCAGAAGGAGCGATTCAGCGACGAGATTCAGGTGCTAAAGACCCGCATTGCGGCAGCTCAGAATCAGGACGCCCAGGAGCCAACTCGTCCCACGGCGTCCCCCCGAGCCCGCACCGCCGCTTCCAGCAAGGTTCCCCCTCTGCCGCTGTTGCTGTTGGGGATTGTGCTGCTGGTCATCGGGCTGTACCTGCTCTCCCCCCACATCGTGGCCATGCTGCGTCTGAACCCCCAGAACAACAGTTGGACCCAGACCACCGCCACGGTGGTGAACGTCTCCACCCAGGGCGATTCCTACAATATCGTCTACTCCTATACCGTCAACGGTGCGTCCTATCAGAACTCTACCACCTCGGACACCTCTATGCGGTTGGGCGACACCATCTCGGTGTACTATAACCCGGCTTCTCCCCAGTTCTCCCGGGACTCCATAGGCGGGGACACCGGGGAAACCGTCCCCATGAGCAAAACGCTGCTGGGGTCCCTCTCCACAGCCTTGGGCCTGGGATGCGTGGTTGTGGTGGCCTGGAACTTGTGGAAGCCCACCACCGCTTCGGTGAAGGTGCGTCGGAATTCCAACCGAACCGCCCGATAAGATTCGTTTTTTCAAGGAGTGACGAAAACGCAAGAGGATAAGCGGGTATATCAGATTGGGAATGACAGCTTGGCTGTGATATTCCTCCTGATTGGCCTGGCCATATCTGGCGGCGTTGCCATTGCGCTGGCTTTGGCCAACAATCCGGCGGTATTCTTGATCGGCCTGTTTGCTCTGTTCATGCTGGTGATGACGTTGATGGGGCTGTATCGTCGGTTCATCGTGAAGTTCCTAGTGGGTGAAAACGGCTTTTATCATAAGACCAAACCAGGAAACGGGCGTTATCACCGCTACAGCGAGCTGGAAAAGGCCTGGACTTCCTATGGCGATGGGGACAACGCCCTGTATTTTTATTACCAGCTACCGGGCGAGTCTCCCGTCCGCTTCTACTACAACCTCATAGACGATGAAGCAGTGGAGTACATACTTTCCAAGTTCCGCTCCTTCCACCCCGAGTTGGAGGAGGAAAACGAGGACTGGGATTACGAAGACTAAGATAGAAAGACAGGCGGTGAAAATCACCGTCTGTCTTTTTGCCTATTTTGGCTTTTTACAAGTAAACATTGATGCTCTCCCATGTCCTAGGCGCAAATCTGCGCCCTGGCAGGGACGCTCCGCTGGGGTAACTTTCTGCCGCCAGAAAGTCACCAAAGACCGCCAAAGGCGGGGCCTTCCCCGCCTTGTGGAATCCACCCCGCGGTACTGGGTGTCCCTGCGTCCTTCTCTATTCGGCCCTTGGTTCGGTTGGGTCACATAGATGACGTGTCGTTCTATGGCTTGTATTTTCTTCTCTGCTAGTGTGTCTTTCTGCTGCCAGGGCCTTTCCCTGGTAAGCCGCTGTTCCCAGCTGATGGGAGGCTGGTTCCCGGCGGCGGGAACGCCGCTGCACCAAGGTAGGCCCGGGCATGGAAACCTCCCAGCCATAGGGCCAGTTGCCCGAGTTGGCCTGGTGTGGTGGCAGAAACAGGGGCCACAGCAAGGGTCACGGGCCGAATTGAGACTTGACGCAGTTCCAACCTCGTACCCCAGGGAGGTCCTTAGGGGGGGAACGC